>DATDHG010000025.1:0-5945 GCA_036521675.1 Candidatus Dormiibacterota bacterium | reverse complement strand
TTCGATCGGGCTGCCGACGGCGGTAGTGAAGACCAGGTCACGCTCGTCCCAGTCGGACCCTGCTGCCAGCCGCTCCTCCGCCTGGACCGCCTTGCGGCGCCGGAGCGCTGCGACGGCGACGGCGGGGAGGGCGATGGAGCGGCGGGAGCGCGCCGTCTTCGCCTCGGCGATCGCCATAGCAGCTGTTGGCTTCAAATTGGCATCAACGACGTCGTGAGTCGAGACCGTTAGGAGGCGATTTCCCTTGTGGGATATGGTGCCGAGGGCCGGAATCGAACCGGCGACACCGGGTTTTTCAGACCCGTGCTCTACCAACTGAGCTACCTCGGCCCGGGCGCGAGAGGGTAACACCGCGCCGGAATCGGCCGGTGACGTCGCCCATCCGCGGCTGCCGCGCGACGGGCGCCCGGGAAGCCATCCCTACAATCGAGAGTATGGCCAGGGTGCTCCACGTCCGCATCCACGGCCTCGACACACGGGATCGCGATCGGCTGCACAGCCGCCTCGCCGAGCTGACCGACGCCCGGGAATGGCGCGGCGACCGCCCCTGGCTCGCCGACAATGCCTCCCCCGGGCTCTTCGAGATGGAGTTCTTCCGCCATGCGGTGCGGGCGGCCGGCGCGGCCGGCGCGACCGCAGCCCGCACTCCTTCCCCACTCTCCGCGGCCGGCTTCCTGCGCACGGGCGGCGACGAGACCGATGCCCTCGCCTATCTGTTCGCCATCCGCGACCTCAGCGAGGGCTTCAACCTGATCGCCATCGTGCGCGATCCCGACAACCCCATCGCCAAGCTGCGCCTCGTCGAGCTCGAGGGCGGCCGGCTCCCTGACGGAGCGCCGCTGGAGGCCATCCTGGTCGCCCGTCCCATCTTCAAGCGGCTGCCCGGCGCGGTCATCGAGATGTATCCGCCACGCGCGCTGGGCTCGGCCTTCGGCACTGTCCAGGGCGAGGACGACAGACGTCGGGACTGGAGCTTCCTGGTCCACGGCATGCGTGACAGCGCGCCTGGGTTCCTGGAGGCTGAGGCCGAGGCGATGCGCATCTACCGAGGCCTGCGCTTCCTCAGCTGATCGCTCGCGCCGGCAGAGAGGCGCGCCGCCACCGTCACGGCCTACCCTCCCCTGAGTGGCCATCTCCGCCCAGGCCTGGACTGAGCCCGGCGCCCACCCGGTCGAGCCGGGGGTGTACCGGATTCCCCTCCCGCTCCCCGGCGACGGGCTGCGCGCGGTCAACGTCTACGCCATCGAGGACGGGGACGGGGTCGTCCTGATCGACGCGGGCTGGCACCGCGAGGAGAGCTGGGAGCAGCTCACCTCGGGGTTGCGAGCGATGGGGGTCGCGGTCGGCGACGTCCGCAAGGTCCTGGTCACCCACATCCATCACGACCACTACGGTCAGGCCCCTCAGCTGCGCAGCGCCGCCGGGGCGGTCATCGTGCTCGGCCGGGGTGAGCGCCGTTCCTTCGAGGCGATCACCGCGCCGGGGGCCTCGGCCTCACGCGCCCACCGCACCGCCCGGCTGGTGGCGCAGGGCGGTGCCGAGCTGCTCGCAGAGATCGAGTCAATGGAGGCCGCCATGCCCTTCGACGCCATGCGCGGGAGAGCCCTCTGGGAGGCCCCCGACGTCTGGGCCGCCGAGGGCACGCCGATCGAGCTTGCCGATCGCAGCCTGGATCCCATCGAGACCCCCGGCCACACCCGCGGCCACGTGAGCTTCTTCGACCGCGAACGCGGGCTGCTGTTCGCAGGCGACCACGTGCTCCCGCACATCACCCCGTCGCTGGGCCTCGAGCCCTTCGCCGACGGGCTTCCGCTGGCCGACTTCATCCTCTCGCTGATGCACGTTCGCGAGCTGCCCGCGCGCGCCGTGCTGCCGGCACATGGTCCTGTGTTCAGCGACCTGAGCGGGAGGGTGGAGGCGCTGCTCGACCACCACGCCACCCGGCTCTCGGCATGTCTCGACGCGGTGGGCGGGGGCGAACCCACCGCGCTCCAGGTCGCCCAGGTGCTGCCCTGGACGCGGCGCGAGACCGCGTACTCGCACCTCGATCTTTTCAACCGCGTCCTGGCTGTCTGGGAGACGGCCGCCCACCTCGATCTGCTGGTGGTCCAGGGATCGATGAGCGCCCGCCAGGACGGCGAGGTGCGCCGCTACCGCCTGGCCGGCACGGGCGCGTAGCGAGGCCGGCATGCGCGCAGTCGTCCAGCGCGTGGGCAGCGCCCGCGTCCGCGTGGACGGGGCGGTGGTGGGCAGTGTCGGGCCCGGGCTGCTCGTGCTCCTCGGCATCGCTCCGACCGACGACGAAGCCCGCGCCCGCCATCTCGCCGAGCGGGTGGCCACGCTGCGCATCCACGAGGACGCCGCCAGCCGGATGAACCTGGACCTGACCGCCGCCGGGGGCGCGGTGCTCGTGGTCAGCCAGTTCACGCTCCACGCCGACACCTCCCGGGGGCACCGGCCCTCCTTTCTCGCCGCGGCTCCGGCAGCCCTCGCCGAGCCCCTGTGCGCGGCCTTCTGCGCCGCGCTGCGGGAGCGCGGGCTGACGGTTGCCGAGGGAGCGTTCGGCGCGCACATGGAGGTGAGCCTGGTCAACGACGGACCGGTGACCATCGTGGTCAGCAGCGGCGAGCCGCCCTGGGAGGCGGACGCGGGGTGAGGGCGGCGGACTACCCGCTGCGCCGGGCCCGCAGGCCGGCCAGGCTCTCCTCCTCCCCGCCGCTGCCGCTGTAGCGGAGCAGCTCGGGGGGGCGGCCGCCGGTGCCGGCGGGCGAGCGGAAGCGCGCTTGCCTGGCCCGCAACCCGGCTACCTCGCTGTCGCGCACTGGGCGCAGAACGCCGCTGTCGCGCAGCTCCTGCACCCGGCGCCGGAAGGTGCGTTCGCTGCTGCGCGGTTCGCCGTGAAGGGCGATGTGGACGCGCAGCAGGTCGTCGCCGGTGAACACCTCGCCGAGCAGGGCGGCGGCGCCCGCCACCACCCGGGTCTCGGCGCGAAGCCGGTCAAGGGCCGCCTTGAGCGCTGCCTGATCCTGGGCGTTGAGACGCAGACCGCGGCCCGTCGGGGTCCAGCGGGACCGGCCCGTCAGCGGCGCGAAGGGAGCAGTGGCCATGTACTGGGCGACCAGGCTGCGGCCCCCGCGACCGACGACGTCGCCCAGGCCGACGAGGGTGGGGCCGCTGCTCCGAGCGCGCCGCCCACCCAGCGTAACGCCCGCTTGGGCGATCGCCCGGGCGGCCGCGTCATGGACGGTCTCGCGGCCCTCGACGTCGGCGGCGGCGAGGGCGCCGCCCACAGTCACGATGTTGAGCGCCCGGCTGCTGGCTGTGCCCGGGTCGGGATCGAAGCCGAACACCACGACCTGGGCGGCCAGTGCCGCCTGGGCTGTCTTCGCCATCTCTCGCCTCCAGTGGGATGGGCCCGCATCGCCTGCACGGCGAGGGCCCGGGAACATCTGTTCCGCACGTTGCTGCGCCCGGTGACGGGAACTCCCGACAGCCGGCGTTTCGGCGGATTGTGTCACCAACTTGCAGAGCTCTGCACCGGGGAGCGGGGCGCCCCCCGGGGGTCGCCGACCGAAGGCGGCCGGGTCCAGCCTCGCCCGGTCAGGGACACCACCATCCCTCTGCCGACCTCGGCCCGGGCGCCCCGCGGGGCCCTCGACGGGGCGCCGCGGGCGCGCTGCTATAGTCGCCCAGTTGTCCGGGCGCCGATCGAGGGCGTGCTGACTGATGGCCCGCGCCTGCGGGCGTGAGGAGTTGCCTGGAACGTGGGCTCGGTCATCAAGAAGCGGCGCAAGAAGATGCGCAAGCACAAGCACAAGAAGATGCTCAAGAAGACGAGGTGGCAGCGGCGCGGTTAGACGGGCTCCTCGCCGCCAGCACCGCCTCGAGGCTGGCCGTCAGGGTCGCGGCACTGACCTCACCGATGAAGGTCTGCGCGATCCTGCCACCGCTGTCGACAACCAGCGTGACCGGGGGGGCGGGCACGTTGAACAGCGCGGCGAGGCTGCCGTCGACGTCGATCAGCGCCCCGTACGGCACCGCCTCGGCCCGCTCGTAGCCGGTCACCTCGGCCGCCGACTCCTTCATGTCCACGCCGATCACGGTCACGCGCCCCGCATAGCGCGCCGCCACGCTGTTGAGTCCGGGCTGTTCGTGGTGGCAGGGGCCGCACCAGGTCGCGAAGAAGTCGATCACCACCGGCCGGCCCCGAGCCGCGGAGAGGTCGAAGACGCCCCCGTCGACCAGGGTTCCGCGCAGCTGAGGCGCCGGCTGGCCGCCGCCCGGCCCCGCGCCGAGCGGCTTGCTGGCCACGTCCTGCTCGAGGGAGCACGCGCTCAGCGCCAGGCAGCCCGCGGCCACCCCGGCCAGCGCGAGGCGTTGGATCGCGCTGCGTGCGGGGGGGCGCCGCCTACGCCTTGGCGTAGGAGTGCAGCCCGGCGATCCAGAGGTTGACGGCATAGAGGGTGAAGAGGATGGACACGAAGCCCACCCCGGTGATCACGGCGGCCCTGGTCTCCCGCCATCCGTAGGTCACCCGGGCGTGCAGGTAGATGGCGAAGATCACCCAGGTGATGAAGGCGAAGGTCTCCTTGGGGTCCCAGCCCCAGTAGCGACCCCAGGCATGCTCGCCCCAGATGGCCCCGCAGATCACCCCGAAGCTCCAGATCGGGAAGCCGAGCATCACAAAGCGGTAGGACCAGGCGTCGAGCGTGCCGGCCTGGGGGAGCGTGCGCTGGACGGTCCGCGCCATGGCCAGGGTGCGGCTGCCCCCCCCGCTGCCGCCGCCGACGGAGAGCGGCGTGCCGGCCGCCGTGATCGCCCGCGGCCGCCCGTCGGCGTCGCGGCGCCCGCTCCCCTGGCCGGCGACGCGCTGGTCGGCCCAGCGGCGCGCCAGGTACAGCATGGCGAAGACGAAGCTGAACACCAGGATGCCGCTGCTGGTGGCCATCGCCGTGACATGAATGGTCAGCCAGTAGGAGTGCAACGCCGGTACCAGGTTGCCGGGGGGGACGTAGAGCATGTAGGCGACGCCCATCAGCGCGACCGCCATGATCGTGCACGGGACGCCGATGAGTCGCAGCCCGTTGCGCAGCGCCAGCACCAGGAAGACGGTGATGATGACGAAGGCGATGGCCAGCGAGTACTCGTACATGTTGCCGAGGGGCCAGTGCTGCGCCTGAATGGCGCGGCTGACGATGCTCCCGAGGTGGAAGGGCCAACCGGTCATCACCGCTCCCAGCGCGAGGTCGGCGAAGATCCGGCGGCGGAAGGCGAGGTACAGAACGAACCCCACCAGGCCGACGAGGTAGCAGCAGACGGCGATCCAGAACAGCGTCAGCGAGAAGTCGGAGCCGCCCATCGCCGGCCGAGTATACGCGGCCACAGACCCACGTCCGGCATGGGCAGTTCACCCCAACGTGACATGGGTGTTCTGCCCCAGTCGGGAGAGCGGCGGAGGGGCACGGGCGGGCGGGCCGCCGAGCGCGCTCCGCGCTGCCGGCAGCGGGCTGCCGGACGGGGCGAGGGACCCGCATACTTCCTCAGGCGCCCGGGGCCGCGAGGCGGCCGGCATGTCAAGGCGCTCAGGGAGGCGACGCGATGCTGCGTATGAGGCGGGGCGCCCCGCTGGTGGCGATGGGCGCGGGGATGTACGCCGGACGCAAGATGGCCCAGGCCGGGGCGGCCAAGCAGGATGCGGCCGCCCAGCAGGCTCAGATGCAGCAGGAGCAGTTGGCGCAGCTGCAGCAGCAGAACGCCCAGCTGGCGCAGATGAACCAGCAGATGGCCGCCCAGCAACCGGCAGTGGCGGCGGCGGCGGCAGCCCCAGTTGCTGCTGCGCCGGCGGCCGGGCCCGCCGCCGGCGGCGACGACACCGTCGCCCAGCTGACCAAGCTCGCTCAGCTCCGTGAGGCGGGCGTGCTGTCCCCTGAGGAGTTCGAGCAGGC
>DATDHG010000024.1:0-2775 GCA_036521675.1 Candidatus Dormiibacterota bacterium | reverse complement strand
AAGCGCCCCGGCAGTTCTGCACCAAGCAGACCGGCCACGCCTCGCGTCACCACTGCGCGCCCACCGCCCTGGCCAGGAAGCGGTTGAACGGGTTCGCGGTGCGGCAGGCCTCCACGAAACCGTCCATGAACCCGGCGGCGCACACCTCGGCCTCGGTGAACATGACGTGCCAGGTATAGCTCTTGCGCTTGAGGTCCTCGACGAGCGGATGGTTTGCGTCATACCCCTGGGGAGCGCGCTTGAGCGTGTCGCCCATCGATGTGAAGGCGGGCGCGAACCTGGGAGCACGGACAGTGCGCTTCCAGGCGGCCGGGTCGGCCACGATCGCATCGCGGATCCGGGCCAGGGTGGGCGTGTCCGGCATGTGGATGCCGCCGCCCGCAAAGGACTCGCCAGGTTCGAGGTGGAGATAGAAGCCTGGCGCGGGACCGTCACGGCCGCGGTCGTGGCCGAACGACATGCCGACTGCGGTCTTGTACGGGCTCTTGTCAGCGGAGAATCGGATGTCACGGTTGATGCGGAACAGCGAACCCCCGACCGGACGCGGATCCGCGACGACGTGCGGGCTGAGCTTGCGCAGCGCGGGCTCGATGTCGGCGATGAAGCGCAACGCCGGTTCGCGCACGTCGGTCTCATAGCGCGGCCTGTGCCTCTGGAACCAGTCGCGGTTGTTGTTGGCCCGTAGCTCACGCAGGAAAGCGAAGAGCGCCGGCTTGAAATGGACCCGCTGGACACCCACGTCGAATCCCCCTGTTGCGTCGCTGTGTACAAGGCTACGGCAGGCGAACGGCGGGGCCCCAATCCGCGTCGACCACCCGGATGTGAACCTTCAGACAGTTCTCGTGTGCCTGTTCGAGGACTCGCTGTCCGGGGTCGGGAACATCGAGGAGGCGCCCACGCACCAGCGGGTTCAGCCTGACAAGCCGGGGGTCCGCGAGCACCGCGTCGACCGCGCGCCGGTCTCCGCCGACCACCACCGCCTCCAGCCTGTCGACCCACGGGAGCAGGATGCGTTCTGCGACCTCGGCGGCGGTTTCGATCGCCACCTTTGCCTGCGCCTCGCGCCTGCGCGCGAAGCGCTGTTGAGACCAGCCGCCGGCGGAGGTCCGGGCGTGAACGGGCCGGGAACCGACCTTGGAAGCCAGGCGCCGCCGGCCGCTGAACACACCGACGGCAAACCCGCCAAGGCGGACGAGCAGAACGCCCACCGTGCGCTCCGCGCGGGCGTGCGCGACCAGCCCTCCATGGGGCGCCTCTGCATCCGCGTCGAGGGGCGGGAACGGAACCTCGCATTCCGCGCGCGCGCCGTCGGCAGCGGTGCCGATGACGTGGCTCGGGCCCGCTTCCCATGCGGTGGTTCCGTGCCGGTCGGCGAAGCCGAGCAGCCAGCGCTCCAGGCGCTCGGGCGCCACCACCACCCACCGCCCTCCACCGGCCGCGGGATGGCGGGCAGCGACCGTCATGAGGGAGCGCGGCCGCAGACCTGCCCCGCACTCAGCTGCACCACCTCGAGGTCGCGTACCACCGCGGGTACGGTACCCGGCGGCGCCGGCATGCCGAACGGCCGAGCCGGTGTACTTCTCAGGGTTGCCCGGCCCGCAGCGAGTGCACGGCCACCTTTGCCATCCTGCGGCCATGGCAGCACGTGTTCGGCGCCCCGAGCGGCCGACCGTCTACGTGGAGGCGGGAAGGCAGAAGGTCTTCGCCTGCGCGCTCGACTGGCCGGGCTGGTGCCGCGCGGCCAAAACCGAGGAGGGCGCACTCGAGACGCTGGCCGCCGCGGCGCCGCGCTATGCGGTGGTGGCGGCCCAGGCAGGCCTGGCCTTCCCCGGGCCGAGTGCGGGCTTCGAGATCGTCGAACGTGTCCGTGGCTCGGCGATGACGGACTTCGGCGTCCCCGGCGAGGCGGCCTCGACCGATGCCAGACCGGTGACCAGGGCCGAGGCGGACCGCCTCGTGGCCCTGCTGGCGGCGGCATGGATCGTGTTGGACCGCGTCGTCTCAGGAGCCTCCGCCGAGCTGCGCAAGGGTCCGCGAGGCGGGGGGCGTGACCGCGACGCCATCGTCGACCACGTGCTGGCCGCCGAGGCGGCGTACGGCCGCAAGCTGCGCATCAGGGTTCGGCAGCCCGCGCGCGACGACGTCGCCGCCGTCGGAGCCTTCCGCAACGCCATCAAGGAGGGCCTGCGAAACCTGTGCACTTCCGCCAGCCTCCCTGAGAAGGGCTGGACGCCACGCTACGCCGCCCGGCGCATCACGTGGCACATCCTCGACCATGCCTGGGAGATCGAGGATCGGAGCCTCCCCGCTCCTGGCTGATTCGGAGGGCGGCCCAACCGCCGGCGCCGGCGGCCGTGGTCTCCGCGTGCAGCGCCGCCCAGCGTTATCGCGCCGCCGCCTCGACGAACTGGGTCAGGGAGAGCGTGTTGCCGTCGGGATCCGTGAACCAGGCCACCCGGTCTTCGCCCGGGGTCGTCCAGATCCCGTGGTCGTCCTGCTCCATGCCCTCGTAGCGGAGAAAGGTCACGCCACGGTCGGTCAGGTCGCAGACTGTCGCAACGATGTCGGCGACCCTCCAGCCGAGCACGGTGTACGGTGCTCTCGCGACCTCGTTGACCGGCGTCACGCGCAACATGACCCCGTTGGCCTCGAAGACGCATGCAAACAGACCCTCGCTGTCGAGCCGCAGTCCCAGAACACTCTCGTAGAAGCTGCGTGCGCGGGCCAGGTCGGTGGTCGGAACGAAGGCGATCAGATCACTCGTGCCGAGCATGG
>DATDHG010000023.1:0-33667 GCA_036521675.1 Candidatus Dormiibacterota bacterium | reverse complement strand
CCCGCGGCCGGGAGGGCGACGAGGTCACCCGGCTCGAGACGCGGCAGCCTGGCCGCCTCGACCAGGATGTCGGTGCTTTCGCAGTAACGGCCAGCCAGGGCCACAACCTCCGAGCCAGCACCGGCCGGCTCGATCACGGCGAGGGCCTGGTAGACGGCCCCGTAGAGCCTGGGGCGGAGGTTGTCGGCCATGCCCCCATCGATGGCCACGTAGGTGCGCACTCCGAGGATCTCCTTGCGGGCGCCCACGGTGTAGACGGCCAGTCCAGCCGGCCCCACCACGCTGCGCCCCGGCTCCACGACGAGCGCGGGCACGGTCAGGGCACGGCTCTCCCATACCGCTCTCACAGAATCGGCCAGTATTGTCATGAACTTGCGCACGGTGGGCGGGTTGTCGCGCTCCGTGTAGGCGATGCCGAGGCCACCACCGATGCTCAGCATGGCCGCGACGAAGCCGAGCTCCTGTTGCGCCGTCGCGAGGAACCAGGCCACCTTCTCGAGGGCCGCGGCGTAGCTGCGCAGATCGAAGATCTGCGAGCCGATGTGGATGTGCACGCCCCGTACATGGAGCCTGGACGTGCGCAACGACTGGCCTAGCGCCGTGAGCGCCGCCCCGGTCTCGATGGAGAAACCGAACTTGCTGTCCAGCTGCCCGGTGCTGATGAAGTCGTGGGTGTCGGGTTTGATTCCCGGTGACAGTCGCAGGAGGGCGCGCAGCGGGCGGTCCGCGGGGAGTGTCTCCGCCAAACCGAGCTCGTGCAGGGAGTCGACCACCAGATGGCCGATGCCCGCGGCCGCCGCGGCGCCCACCTCGGCGGCGTCCTTGTTGTTCCCTGCAAAGCCGATCCTGGCGGGGCTCATGCCGCTGCGCAGGGCGATCTCGAGCTCGCCGCCGCTGACCACTTCGATGCCGCAGTCCTCATCGACGAGCAGGCGCACCAGGGCGGGGCTCAGGTAGGCCTTGGCGCTGTAGAGGACGTCCCCGCCCGCCGGCCAGGAGCGCAGCGCCTCCCGGTAGGCACGCAACCGCGAGCGCAGCGTCGCCTCGTCGAAGATGTAGAGCGGTGTCCCGTGGATGCCGGCGAGGGCGGCGATGTCGCAGCCGCCGACGCGCAGCCGGCCTCCGGCGTCGCGCTCGGCGGTGTCGGGCAGCAGCACCCCCGTGAGTCTACTGGCGGGCCGGTGCGGGACCGTCAACGCTCATGGAGCCGCCCACCCGCGCCGCGGTGCTCGCCGTCGCCGGACTCCTTAGGACCATGGCGTGCTCTACGATGAGGGTGCGTCTCGGCCGGACGCCGCCCACCTCCAGAACCGACGCGTGGATGCGAGCTCCGGTACTCCCTGAAAAAGGAGGGCCTGCCCATGAGCGACTGTTCGAGTACCCCCTCTGTCCCGACCGGCATTGTCGAGATGAGGAGCTGACCGCGAGCGAGTCCCGGCCCCAGCGGTCCCCGGAAGCGTCCCCAGGGAGCTCCGGCGGGCTGCGGTGAGGCGCAGGCCGCGCACGATCGGCGCGGTCCCTCGATTGACGATGCTCAGCAGGGCGTCCGTCCCCCGGGGCGGGCGCCCTGCCCGTCGTTCAACACCCTGCCTACGTCTACCCGATTGCGGCGATGCGGGCCTGGGCCGCGCGGCTGGCCTCGGCCGGCGCGGGCACGACCTGGTCGCGCTCGATGAAGCCCTCGGCGCCGCTCGGCAGGCGGACCTGGACGAACGTGCCGATCTCGGCGACCGCTTCGATTTGTGAGGCCGTGTGGACGGCCTCGCCGCGCGGCGCCCCGTACCGGGGCTCCAGGAAGAGGCGATAGGGCATCCCCGCCCAGGATGCCACCAGCGAGATCGGCCCCGGCGGGATGTGGCGCTCGCGGTAGATCGTGCGGCGGTCCTGATTACCCCGGGTCAGCAGCTGCACCACCTGCAAGGCGCGTTTGACCGGCGGGGCGCCTCCGGCCAGACGCGCAAAGGGCCCGGCCAGGCCGGTGCTGGCCTCGACCAGCACGTCGGTGCCCTGATCGCCCTCGGTGGCCTGCACCGTCACCCAGCGAGGCGGGCGCCGCCAGATCGGACTGCCGTCGCCGTCGTGTCGTTGCACCCCGTCGCGGTCGAGCCTGGCGAGCCGGCGCCAGTTTCCGAATGGCCCGTTGCGCTCGATCTCGACGATGCGAGCGCTGTGGGGGCCGGTCACCTCGAAGCGGTAAGGCGGCGTTCCGACCATCTGCTCCATGACCGCGAACACCTCGCGGGGCGGCGCCGCGCACAGTAAGCGCCAGCGGTGCTCTGCCGCCTTGAGCTTCTCGGCCATGGCCCGGGGATGTTAGGGCGTGGTCATCTGTCGCCGCGGCACAGGCGCCGCTCCGGGGCCGCGGCGTGCGCACAGGGGGAAGCGCAAAGTGCCGGCGCCCGCGCCCGCGGGCCTGCCCTCTATGGTCGGCCCATGGCGCAGCCCACCCGGCCGCCGGTGACCTCGGCGCCGCCGCCTCAGGGCTGGGCGGCCCTCGACGAGCCAGCGCGCCGCTGGGTGCTCGGGGTGGCGGCCCTCACCTGCGTCCTGGTGGCGGCGTTGCCGCTCTTGGCGCTCGCCTACTCGAGCGACGAGCTGGTCACCATCTACGGGATCGGGGTGCTGGCGCTGATGTGCCAGGGCGCCGAGGCTGTCGACGGCTGGCAGGCGCGCACCGGCCGCCGCGGGCTCGGATTGGCCGGCACCCCGATGAGCGCCTGCACGGCGATGCGCTGGGTGATCGTCGCCGTGACCGGCTATCTCGGCCTGGTCGGGCTCACCGACCTGCTGTCGGGACTGAGCGGCAACCACTCCAGCACGCAGTCCGCCGCCGACCTCGCGGCCTCGGGGGCGCTCATCACCACCGCGAGCGTGATCTCGTTGCTGCTCTTCTGGCACGGCTCGTCCGACGTCCCGGGCTGGGGGAGGTTGCGGCCGCGCGCACCGATCACCTGGTTCGCCATCGCGGCGATGCTCCAGGCGCTCGCCCAGAACCTCAGCCCGGCGGCCGGCGCCCAGAGCGTCGCTTCGACGATCGCGCGGCCGGTGACCGCAGGCGATCTCATCATCGGCTCCCTGCCGTTCGGCGCGATTGCAGTGATGGGAGTGGGACCGGTGGTCAGGCGCAACGCCGGCGCCTGCCTGCGGCGCCTGGGACTGACGCCGCTGCGCCTGGGCTGGGCCGCCGGCGGCCTGGCGACCGGGGTGGTGTTGGTAACCGCCACCAACGCCGCCTTCGGAGCCAGCGAGCTGACCCTGCGCGAGGCCGTGCTCCATCTCGGGCCACTGGGGCTGGTGCTCGTGGCCGTCGGCGATCGCCGTAGCCGGGGCTTCGTCCTGGACGTGCTACGCCCGCCACCACTGCCGCCCGACGACGAGGACGCCACGGTCCCGCCTCCCTCCACCCTGCCCCTGCTCAGCAATTGCCTCCGTGTGCTCACCCTGGCGGTGATCGCCTTCGCCCTGGTCGATGCCATCGGCCTGGCCGTGTCGCTGCTCGGCGAGCGCCTCCCCGCCGATTGCGTCGCCCAGCAGATCCGGGTCACGCAGAGCCTCAGCGGAGGGCCCACAGGGCGGACCTGGTACGCCAACAGCGCGATCGCGCTGACCGCGGCCGTCGACGAGGAGCTGCTCTTCCGCGGCGCCCTTCAGCCCCGCGTCGGGCTGGTCTGGTCGGCGCTGCTCTTCGCCAGCTTCCACCTCCAGTACACCTGCCACGGCCTGCCCTCGGTCGGCGATGTGGAGATCGTCATCCTGGGCTTCGTCTTCGGGGTGCTGCGCCAGCGCGGCGGCCTGCCCGCTGCCATCCTCTGCCACGCGGCCTACGACGCGACCATCCTGCTGGGGTTCTAGGAGCCCGTCTCGACAAGCCGCGGTTGTTCCACGTGAAACACCCCGCGTGGCGAGGGCCTCCCAACCGGTGTGCGCCGTAACCCACGCCGCGTCCGTCCGCGCGGCGCGGAGAGCTACGGGGAACTGCTGAGCGGTGGCAAAACTTGTCCACAGCCAGGCCGGCCCACTCGGCCGGTCGAGTTCGCCGATCTCGACCGGCCGGTGGAAAACTCGGGGATAACTGAGGGCCTGTGGACCCATCCACGACGCCCGGCGAAGCGTCCGTATGATCGCCGTCACCGTGCCCACCCGGATCATCGCCGTCGCCAACCAGAAGGGAGGCGTCGGCAAGACGACCACCACCGTCAACCTGGGCACGGCGCTGGCCGACCTGGGCCGGCGGGTGCTGGTCATCGACAGCGACCCTCAGGCCAGCGCCACGTCGGGCCTGGGCGTGGACCGGGACCCGGACCGTCTCAGCGTCTACGACGTCGTCGTGCTCGGCCGCCCGCTGGCTGAGGTGCGCGTTCCGACCGCCATCCCCAACCTCCACCTCGTCCCATCCGACATCGCCCTGGCGGGGTCGGAGATCGAGCTGGTCGGCCTGCCCCGGCGCGAGCACCGGCTGCGGTACGCGCTCGACGCCTACGACGAGGGGGACGACTACGTCCTCATCGACTGCCCGCCCAGCCTGGCCCTCCTCACCGTGAATGCTGTGGTGGCGGCCCACAGCCTGCTCGTCCCCCTGCAGTGCGAGTACTACGCGCTCGAGGGGCTGCGGCTGCTCACACACACCATGGAGCTGCTCCGCCGCGAGCTCAATCCCTCTCTCGAGCTGGAGGGCATCGTGCTCACCCTTTTCGATCCGCGACTCACCCTCGCCACCCAGGTGGTCGAGCAGGTCCGCCGCCGCTTCGCCGCCGACACCCTCGACACCGTCATTCCGCGCAATGTGCGGCTCAGCGAAGCGCCCAGCCACGGGCTGCCCATCAGCCGCTACGACCCGGGATGCAGGGGCGCACTGGCCTACGGGGAGCTGGCCACCGAGCTCGACGGCCGCGTCCGAGCCCGGATGAGCGCCGGCGACGTGCCCACGGGCGCGCGTGCCTGAGCCCACGGCCCCAGGCCGGCGCCGGGGCCTGGGGCGAGGCCTTGACGCACTCCTCGCCCCCACCGACCGGCCGCGGCCACTCGAGGAGGTCGGGGCTGAGGAGATGGGGCTCGTCGAGCTCGGCCTCGGCGCCATCGCCCCCAACCCCGAGCAGCCCCGCAGCGACTTCGCGGAGGATGCTCTCGAGGAACTGGCGGCTTCGATTCGCCTCCACGGCGTGCTGCAACCCATCGTGGTGGAGCGCCAGCCGGGCGGGCAGGCCGGCTTCCGGCTCATCGCCGGGGAGCGCCGGGTGCGGGCCGCGCGCCGCGCGGGGCTGGTCAGCGTCCCAGCGGTGGTCCGGCCCAGCGGCGAGTCCACCCGCGTCGCCCTGGAGCTGGCCCTGGTGGAGAATCTGCAGCGGGCTGACCTCACCCCCATCGAGGAGGCCACCGCCTACCAGCGCCTGGGCGAGGCCTTCGGCCTGAGCGCCGAGGCCATCGGGCTGCGCGTCGGCCGGAGCCGGCCCGCCGTGGCCAACACGCTGCGCCTCCTGCAGCTGCCTGCGGCCGTTCAGCTGGCTCTGAGAGAGCGGCGTCTCAGCGCCGGTCACGGCCGGGCGTTGCTCGGTCTGGCCGACGCACTCGACCAGGAGCGCTTGGCCCAACGGGCGGAGAGCCGCGGCCTCTCCGTCCGTGAAGTGGAAGCCGCGGTCGCAGCAGCGCTCAGCGCCCCGCCGGGGCGCCGGAACGGGACGCCCGCCCGGCGGGAGGTCAGCCCGGACGACGCCGCGCTCTGCCGCGGGCTGGAACGAGCGCTCACCACCCCGGTGCGCATCGAGCGCCGGCGGCAGGGCGGTCGCCTGGTGATCGAGTTCTACGACGACGCCCAGCTCGACTCGCTCTACAAAGCCCTGGGCGGCGAAGCGCCCTTGCAGGGTGTTGAAGAGCGGCGGCGAGGGATCCGCCGCATCGGCCGGCTCAGCCGAGGAGCGACGGAGGACCGCTGCCCGCGTATCTGTGGATACTCGGGCGAGGACCGCACACCGCGACGCTGGATCAGCCGAGCCGAGGTGGATGGAGCGCCGTCGGCGCTTTCCAACACCCTGCTAGTGTCCTGAACCGTTGATTCGCAGCAGATATCCGGCGAGCTTGTCGAGGATCTCGTCGGCTGTCTTGGTCCAAACGAAGGGCCGGGGATCATCGTTCCAACTGTCCAGCCAGCGACGGATGTCGGCCTCGAGCTGTGCCACCGAGCGGTGCGCAGAGCGACGCAGCTGCTTGGTGGTGAGCTCGGCGAACCAGCGCTCGACGAGGTTGATCCAGGACGCTCCCTTGGGCGTGAAGTGGAGGTGGAAGCGCGGGTGCCGCAGCAGCCAGCGATGCACGGAGGGCGTCTTGTGCGTAGCGTAATTGTCGAGGATCAGATGGACGTCGAGCCGCGCCGGCACCTCATGGTCGATCCGATCGAGGAACTTCTGGAACTCCAGAGCACGGTGCCGACGGTGCATCTGCCCGATCACCTTTCCGCTGGCGACGTCAAGCGCGGCGAAGAGGCTGGTAGTTCCATGTCGGAGGTAGTCCCACGAGCGGCGCTCGGGCGTTCCAGGCAGCATCGGAAAGGCGGGCTGGCTGCGATCCAAGGCTTGGATCTGGCTCTTCTCATCGATGCACAACACCAGTGCGCGTTCGGGTGGGTTGAGGTACAGGCCAACGATGTCGCGCACCTTCTCGACGAAGAGGGGATCGGTGGAGAGCTTGAAGCTCTGCGTGCGGTGAGGCTGCAAGCCGAAGGCGTGCCAGATCCGCACCACCGACGACTGGGAGATTCCCGTGACCTCCGCGAGGCTCCGTGTCGACCAGTGCGTCGCGCTCGGAGGCCGCTTCTCCAAGGTCGTCACGATCACCTCTTCGACCAGCTCATCCGTGATCGTGCGCGGCGCTCCCGGCCGCGGCTCATCGCTGAGACCCTCAAGCCGGCCGCTCACGAACCGCGACCGCCATTTGCCCACCGTCTGCGGCGTCACGCGCATTCGCCCGGCCACCTCCTGGTTGGCGATTCCGTCGGCGCACTCCAGCACGATCCGGCTGCGAAGCGCCAGCGCCTGCGCGGTGGTGCGTCGTCGCGCCCACCGCTGCAACGTCTCCCGCTCCTCCCGCGTCAAGGTCAGCGGGGCCTTGGGACGACCACGTTCCGGCATTCACAGATTCTATAACGAATCTGTGGTTCACGACACTAGGAGCCCATCTCGGTACGCCACGGCCGATGCGCCGGCCGAGTCGCCGAGGCCAAGGCCGTGCACGAGCATCGCAGGGAACGGATCGTTGGCCTGGCGAGCGTTGGGACATCTGGTCATAGCTGGCGATAACTCAAAGCCCCGCGTGGCGCGAACGTGTGCGTGGGGCCTGGGCGGCCTCCAGGACGCCCGGCGCCGGCTCAGCCGACGGGCCGGTCCGCCCTCCCGGTGAGCCGTTGTTCGGCCACCTCCACGTCAAGGTTGCTCAGGAAGGCCTCGATGTACTTGGGCCGCTCGGCCGGCTTGTAGTCGAGCAGGAAGGCGTGCTCCCACACGTCCATCACGATGATGGGCTTGAAGCCGGCGACATTGCCGTCCTCGTGCAGGGTGATCCAGTGGTTGGAAAGCCGCTGGGTGGCCGGGTCGAGGTAGGCGACCGCCCAGCCGACGCCACGCATCCCCCCGATGGCGGTGAAGTCCTGGCGCCAGACGTCGATCGAACCATACGACTCGCCGAGTGCGCGGCCGAGCGCCGAGGACGCGGAGATGTCGTGTCCGCCCTTGCGCGTCATGTTGCCGAAGTACCACTCGTGCAGGACCATGCCGTTGTATTCGAAGCCCAGCCGCCGGGTGAGCTCCGCGTAGGCGGGGGTGCCGGTCTTGCCGTCCTGGAGGAGGGCGACCAGCTGCTCGTTGAGCAGGTTGGTGTTCTTGACGTACCCGCCATAGAGCCCGAAGTGAAGCTCGAGGGTCTGGTCGGAGATCCCGTTCAGCCCGCTGAGGTCGAAGGTCTTCTGCTTGTAGGGATTCGCGGTCAGCAGCGCCATGGTGTGCCAACGCCTCCTCATCAGGTGGGCACGACCGCGGGGGTCGCGCGGCGGGTTCCCGCCTCGGCCATTGTGGCAAGCCGGGCACCGGGGCCGGGCTGGGGCGCAAGCCTCAGCTCGTGACGGTGATGGTCGCCTTCATGTAGGTGTGGATGCTGCAGTGGTAGGAGTAGGTCCCCGCCTGTTGAAAGGTGAACGTCGCCGACTTCCCCTGCGCGATGTTGCCGCTGTCGAAGCTCGCCGGCGTACCAGGGTCGGAGGTCGCCGTGTGCGTCGTGCTGTCCTGGTTGGTCCACGTGACTGTGGTCCCCACCTTCACCGAGAGGGTGGCGGGGGAGAACGCGAAGTTCTGGATCGTCACGCTGTTGGAGGCGCTCGCGCCGGCGCCCGCCGACGTGTCGGATGACGAGCCACACCCGGAAAGAACGGCCAAGAGGGCGGCCGCGACGATGGCGAGAGCCATCCGGGGCCGCCGTATCCGGGCAGCCGCTGCCTGGTCGTGGTCGCTCACGGCGTCATCTCCCTGCGGTCGGTAACAACCCCTCGAGCCACCTTACGGGAAGTCGGGGCGGTCCGTCGGGGGCGAGATGGCGCCATCAGCCATGTGCACCAGGTCACGCTCGCGCCGCGCCGGCGTCACCGTTTATGGCGGGCGAAACCCCCCTGCCTATAATCGGCTCGCGTGAGCCAGGTGACCGTACCGCCTCCCTCCGACGTCGAGGAGGTGGGGGCGGGGGCGGTGCCGCCCAGGCGCCCCCGCAGCCGCCGTAGCTCGATCACGCGCGATGTCATCGAGGTCCTGCTGCTCGCCCTGGCTCTGTACGTGATCATCAACTTCGCGCTGCAGACCGTGCGGGTCGATGGCCTCAGCATGGAGCCCACGCTCGGGAACGGCAACCTGCTCTTCGCCGACAAGGTGAGCTATCACCTGCACGCGCCTCAGCGCGGCGACATCGTCATCCTGGAGCCGCCGGACACGCCCAGCACCGATTTCATCAAGCGGGTCATCGGCGTTCCCGGCGATGTGCTGCAGATCGTTCCCTCCTACCGCGACAGCAACGGCCACACCAGGGCGGCGGTGGAGATCAAGCCCAATGGCCAGGGTAACTGGCAGGTGCTCGACGAGCCCTATCTGCCTGATCAGAACGTCGATCCCTGGAACCAGGAAACCAGCTGCTGCGGGACGGACGGGCGCGCCAGCACGACGCCGGCGGCCTTCACCGTGCCGCAGGACCAGTACTTCGTCCTGGGCGACAACCGCAACGCGTCGCGCGACTCGCGCATGATCGGGCTGATCCCGCGGAACAACATCCTCGGACGCGCCTGGTTGCGCATCTGGCCGCTGGGGCGCTTCGGCTTCCTCGGCTCCGGCCCCACCCTGGTGACCGCGATCGTGCTCCCCTTCGGGCTCCTCCGGGTGCGCCGCCGGCTGCGTGAGCCTAGCAGGAGCCCGTCGCGGTAAGCCGCGGCTGATGCGCCGGCCGGGCCGCCGAGCCCAGGGAGGTGCACGAGCACCGCAGGGAGCGGATCGATAGATCCGTGACCGAGGAGCACAGAAGCCGACGCCGAGATCGGCGAGTCCGGGTAGATGCAGCGGTCGTGTGTATTACCGACGGGCTCCTAGAGCACCCACGGTGCGGTCGCCGCTTCCCATTCCAGCAGCTCGCCCGGACTGAAGAAGAGCGCCACCTCCTGGACGGCCCGCTCCACCGAGTCACTGCCGTGCACGGCGTTCATGCCAAAGTCGACCGCAAGGTCACCGCGGATGGTCCCCGGCGCAGCGGCGGCAGGGTTGGTGGCTCCCATCATGGTGCGCACCATCGCCACGGCCCCCGGCCCCTCCCACACCATGGCCACCACCGGTGAGCTGGTGATGAACGCGATCAGCCCATCGTAGAAGGGCTTGCCCTGGTGCTCTGCGTAGTGCCGAGCGGCCAGCTCCGGGCTCACGCGCATCAGCTTGAGCCCGACCAGGTGCAGCCCGCGCCGCTCGAGGCGGCCCGTGATCTCACCGACGAGTCCCCGTTGCACTCCGTCGGGCTTGATCAGGAAGAGGGTTCGCTCCAGGGCCATGCACTCGCTCCTTGGGCTGGCATCCTACGTTCTGGCCAGAATCTTCTCAAACTTGTCGGGCTTGGGGAAGGGCCCGATCACCGCACCGCGCAGCCCGGCCTCGAGAACGTCGGCGGCGGCCCGCTGCACGTCGCCGGCGCTCACCGCCTCCACGCGCCGCACCAGCTCGTCCGGGAGCAGGATCTCCCCGCTGAGCAGCTCCTGCTGGCCCAGGAAGTTGCCCATGGCGCTGGTCCCCTCGAGCTGGAGGAGCAGCCGGCCCAGGATCAGGGCCCGCACCTTGCGCAGCTCGTCCTCCCCCACCGGCTCGCTCGCGAGCTGCTCCAGCTCCGCGACCGCGGCCTCGGTCGCCGCGGCCGCCCGGCGCGGCTCACACCCGATGTAGATGCCCAGCGCGCCGCTGTCGCGATGCTTGACGGTGAAGGCATGGACGTCATACGCGAGGCCGCGATCCTCGCGGAGGTGGAGGAAGAGCCGGCTCGACATGCCCTCGCCGAGCACCGACGTCAGCACGTCGACGGCGAACCGGTCGGGGTCGGTGTAGGACGCGCTGCGCGCCCCGATGCACAGGTTGGCCTGCTCGGTGCGGCGGCTCTGGAAGCGCAGGCGCTCGCCGTCAGGGGCGGGCACGGCGCGTCGGTATTCGGGAGCGGCGCCGTCGCCCCAGGAGCCCAGCGCCGCGCCGAGCTGAGCCAGGGCGGTGTCGTGGTGGGTGGCGCCGGCCACGCTGGCCACCACGCGATCGGCGTGGTAGTGGCGCTCGAGGAAGGCCAGGCAGGCGTCACGCTCGATGTCGCGCACGGTCTCCTCGCTGCCGGCAGTATCCCAGCCCAGCGGATGGTCGGGCCACATCGCCTCCTCGAAGAGGGTGGAGACATGCTCCTGCGGATTGTCCTGGTACATCCGCAGCTCCTCGATGACCACCTGCCGTTCCTTGGCGATCTCCGCCGCGTCGAGGCCGGCGTGGAACACCATGTCGCCGAGGACCTCGATGGCCAGGGCCTGGTGCGCAGCCGGGACCTTGGCCCAGAACATGGTCAGCTCCTTGTCGGTGGCGGCGTTGAGGACGCCCCCGACTCCCTCGATGGCCTCGCTGATCGCGCGCGCGCTGGGATAGTGAGCGCCACCCTTGAAGACCATGTGCTCGATGAAGTGCGCCAGGCCACGGTTCTGGGGTTCCTCGTAACGCGAGCCCGCCGCCACCAGGAGCGCGATCGAGACCGAGGATCGCTCGCGCATCGGCGCGGTGATGACACGCGCCCCGCCGGGCAGCCGGGTGAGCCGGTGGCCGGCTGCGCTGGTGGTCATCGCACGCACCCTAGAGGAGCGGCCGCGGTCACTGAGGCAGCGGGGTGGCGCCGCCCTGGCGGGCGACCTGGGGCGCGGCCACGGCCAGCGCATGGGCGAGCGGGGACCCGGCCAGCCGCTCGTGCACCTCGAGGATGCTGACCAGGTTGGCGGTCCGCCAGACCAGCACGGTCCTGGCCACGGGGATTCCGTTGGCGTCCGCCGTCACGAGGACGCCGTGCGCCTGATCGCCCAGCGGGCCGGTGGCGAGGGGCGTCGACCCGGCGGCGGAGTCCTGGTGCTGGGTCTCGGCAAGAAAGGCGTCGCCGGCTCCGCTCACGCTGGCGAAACGCTCCACTGTGGAGATCACGTCGACTGGGCCGTTCGAGTTGGCGAAGTCGGCGGTCGGACGGAAGTAGCGGGCCTGGGCTGCGGCTGCGAAATGGTCGGCCCGCAGCCGGGCAGCCCGCAGCTGGTCACCCCCGGCGAGCCCGTCGACCGCCACGGGGGCAGGCGGTGAGTCAACGGTGAACCCGGGCAGCGGCAGGTCGTCGAGCTGGAGCAGATAGGCGGCCGGCGGCGCCGAGCGGAGCGGCTCGGCGGCCAGGCTCGTCCCCGCGCTCGCGCCACTCGAGCACCCGAGCAGGCCGGCGGCCACAGCGGTCAGGGCGAGCGGGCGCACCATGGTGGCCGCGCTGCGCCGGTGCGGGGTCAGCGGGGTCGCGACGGCCCGCCAGGACGGCGGTCGTAGCCCCCCCGGCCGGAACCACCGTATGGGCCGCGGGCGCCGCCCCCGTAGCCAGAGCGTCCCGACGGCCCACGGTCGTACGGCCGACGCAGGTTGGCGGGCTCGACCAGGTCGGGTTGCGCGGGCCCTGTGGGCTGGATGGTGATGCGCCGGTCGGGGTCCACGCCCGCGCTCTCCGTGCGCACTCCCTCGTCCTCCTCGAGCGTGATGTGGACGACGCGGCGCTCGTAGGCCTGCATCGGGTCGAGCGTATACGGCTGCCCGGTCCGCTTCACGCGATGGGCCAGGCGCAGCGCCAGCTCCCGGACCTGATCCTCGCGGCGAGCCCGGTAGCGCTCAACGTCGAGGATCAGCCGGCGGCCGGCGACCTCGTTGTCGCCGGTCATGAGGTTCACCACTGTCTGCAGGGCACGCAGGTTCTCCCCCCGCCAGCCGATGAGCAGGCCCAGGTCGTCACCGGAGATGTCGAGCAGCACCGGCTCCTTGCCGGCCTCACCCGTCCGCCGGCCGGTCGGAGCGGGACGCACGCTCACCTTGGCCGGGATCTCCATGCGCACGAGCAGCTCCTCGAGGAACTCGCGCGCGCGCGCCGCGTATTCGTCGATGACCCGCACGCGCACCCGGGCCATCCCCGAGCCGGACAGGCGCTCCCCGGGAATGGGGCGCGAGCCGCCCGCCAGCACCTCCACCTCGACGCGCTCGCGCGCCACGCCCAGTTGGGCCAGCGCCGCAGCCACCGCCTCGGGGACGGTGTTGCCTGTGCTCTCCACTGCGTCGCTGGGCACGCTGGCGCCCATGGCGGTCTCGGTCGTCACGTCCATTGCCTCTCTCTTGCGAAACCCCGGGTCTGCGCCCAGGCCGCCAGCGTCAGCGTCCGCGCTTGCGGCGCCCGCCTCCTGCTGTCTGTGGAGCCACCCTGCCGGGGCGGCGGGTCGGGTTCTTGGCGCCGGGAGCCACTCCCTTCCGGGCCGGCGGGGGCACCTGCTGGCGCCCGGACGACACGCGGGCCGGCTTGACCAGCGGCGCCTCGGCGGTCTTGGTGCCCAGCGCTTTGAGGGTCGTGGTGGCGCTGGCCTGGTAGCTCAACGGGGGCGAATAGCCGTGGCCCGGGAACCAGTCGGGAACGCGCAAGCCCCCCCATCCGAGCAGATAGAACTGCTGGATGATCATCACGATGCTCTGCGTCACCCAGTAGAGCGCGATGCCCTGATAGAAGACCAGGCCCATCACCAGGATGACCGCCGGCATCACCACCACGAGATTGCGGCTGGCGTTGTACATCTGCTTTTCCTGGTCGGTCATGTCCGGCCGGGGGGGCGCCATGGTGATCTTCGACTGGACGAAGGTCGCCGCCGCCGAGATCACCGGGAGGATCAGCAGCTGCGGGTGGCTGAGCGTGGCCAGCAGCGTGCCCCCGGCGGCGTCCTTGGCGCTCTCGCCCAGGTTCTGGATCCACAGGAAACTGGTGCTGGAGACCTCCGAGGTGGCGCTGCGAATGCCGGTGTAGAGGCCCCCCAGGATGGGGATCTGCAGCAGCAGGGGCAGACAGCCCGCGAACTGCCCGAGCGGGGAGATGCCGTGCTCCTTGTAGAGCTTCATGATCTCGGTCTGCATCGTCTGGCGGTCGTTGCGGTACTTCTTGCGCAGCGCCTGCATCTGCGGGGCGATGAGCCGTTGCTCCGCCTGGATGCGGCGCGTGGTCTTCAGCTGCCACTGGTACAGCGGGAAGAGCACGACGCGGATGGCCAGCGTCACGCCGATGATGGCCAGCCCGAACGCGCCGATACGGTTGAGGATCGGCACCTGGCTGAACGCCGTCGTGAGATGGCGCAGCATCCAGTCGATGGGCCCGGCCAGCCACGCGTAGGGATTCAGGCTCACGCTTCTTCTCTGACGCTCACGCGGCTTCTCCATCGGTCGCGGTGCCGGAGGGGTGCTGCTCGGCCGCGAGCGCGGCGCGCGCCCGGCGCCGGCGCTCCGCCCGTGACACGTACTCCTCGGGCACGGGATCGTACCCAGAGCCGGCGAAGGGGTTGCAGCGGCCGATGCGCTTGAGCGCAAGGATCCACCCGCGCCGGAAGCCGAAGCGGCGGATCGACTCGGCGCCGTACTGCGAACAGGTGGGGTGATAGCGGCAGTGACTGAACAGCCCGAACACGGGACCGAGGGTCAGCTGGTAGACGCGGATCAGCGCGAGCGAGAGCCGGGTCATCGCGGCCTGATCGACCCTGCCTCGAGCCGGCGACGGGCGCCGACCAGGCAGACCCCAAGGTCGCGAGTCAGGCCGGACCAGGGGGTGACGCTCACCTCGGCGCCGGCGCCGACCACCACGTCGTACCCGGCCAGCTCGGCCAGCCGGGGTCGCAGCAGAGCCCGCAGGCGCCGGCGGACCCGGTTGCGGATCACCGCATCCCCCTCGCGGCGGGGCACAACGAAGCCGACCCGGGCGGGACGGCCGCCGTTGGGGGCCAGCGCGAGGCGCAGCAGACCCGTGGACCCCGAGGCTCGACGGGCTCGTACCGCGGCGAAGGCAGGGCCACCGCGCAGCCGGTGCCGGCGGTTCACCGAACCGGTGCGGGGGTCAGCAGCTTGCGTCCCTTGCGGCGGCGCGCTTTGAGCACCGCACGCCCCCCGGGGGTCGACATGCGCACGCGGAACCCGTGGGTCTTGCGCCGATAGCGCTTCTTGGGCTGGTAGGTGCGCTTCACGAGGGACTCTCCGCGGCGTCATCGTTGCTTCGAATCTCACTCCGAGAAGGGCACGTCGGTGCCTCGCTCCCGGAGGGGGCAGGGGTTTCGAGTATAGCAGCGGGTCGCCGCACCTCCCCCTCGATCGCCCGCGGCAGGGTGGGACAGCCCGCCGGCGGAGGCCGTCCATAACCCCCGCGTAATCAATTGTAAAATCCATTGTGGCCGGGTCTTCCCCACGCTAGAGTCGTCCATCGCGAGGTCGGTCCGAGGGTCATCGGTAGTGGCTCTGCCCCCCGGCCGGACCACCCGACGGTTCCCCATCGGTTGTCCACCGCTGTGCACAAACTGTGCATACGTGCACGCCACGGAAACGCCATCGGTACCACGGCAGGCTGCAGTTGCGCAAAGAGGATCACGCCGATGGTGACGGAGACTCAAGCCCGGCCCGGGGGTTTCGATGCCAGCCAGGTCTGGCTTGCCGCGCTTGAAGAGCTGCGCTTCCAGCTCACCAAGCCCGGCTACGAGACGTGGCTGAGCAACGCCGTCCTCCTCGGTTGCGAGGGCGGTCATTTCACCATCGGCGTGCCCACGCGGCTGGCCCGCGACTGGCTCACCGAGCGCTACGTGCCCCTCATCGTTGAGACGCTCTCGGCGATCACCACCCAGGACTGCGCCGTCACCGTCACCGTCGACCCGGCCAGCTCGCCCGCGCTCGACGAACCGGCGCCCATCCCTGACGAAGCGCCCACCAACCCGGCGATCGGTGAGTTCCTCGACGTCGAGACCCAGGGCAGCAGCGTCGCCCGCCTCAATCCGAATTTCTCCTTCTCCGCGTTCGTGGTCGGCAACTCCAGCCGCTTCGCGCACGCGGCCTGCCGAGCGGTCGCCGACGCCCCGGGCAAGGCGTACAACCCGCTCTTCGTCTACGGTGGAGTCGGCCTCGGCAAGACCCACCTCATGCACGCCATCGGCCACGCCGTGCGCGAGGGTCACGTGCGCCGGCCTCCCAAGGTCGCCTACGTCACCACCGAGAAGTTCGTCAACGAGATGATCGCGGCCATCCAGGAAGGCCCCTCGAAGATGAACGACTTCCGTACTCGCTACCGCACCGTGGACGTCCTGCTCGTCGACGACATCCAGTTTCTGGCAGGAAAGGACCGAACTCAGGAGGAGTTCTTCCACACCTTCAACGCCCTGCACGAGGTGCAGAAGCAGATCGTCATCAGCAGTGACCGCCCGCCCAAGGACATCCCCACCCTCGAGGACCGGCTGCGCTCGCGGTTCGAGTGCGGGCTGATCGCCGACATCCAGCCGCCCGATTATGAGACCCGGCTGGCGATCATCAGCAGCAAGCTGGGGAGCAGCAGCCGCCTCGTCCCCGACGAGGTGTGCGGCTTCATCGCCCACAAGATCCACAAGAACATCCGCGAGCTGGAAGGGGCGCTCATCCGCGTCCTCGCCCACGCGTCCATCAACGGCCAGCCGGTGACTCTGGAGACCGCACAGCGCATCCTGCGCGACATCATCCCCGTGGAGAGCGCCGCTCCGCTCTCGATGGAGCGTGTCCAGGAGGTCGTGGCCGCGTACTACAACCTCCCCGTCGAGGAGATGAAGGGACGCAGGCGCGACAAGCACATCGTGTTTCCCCGCCAGGTCGCCATGTACCTGATCCGCGAGGAGACGGCGTCGTCGCTACCGGCCATCGGCCAGGCCTTCGGCGGCAAGGACCACACCACTGTGCTCCACGCTTACGAGAAGATCGCCGAGCTGAGCCGCGAGGATCAGCTCCTTCAGGCCGCGCTACGCGAATTGCGCATGCGCCTCCAGACCCGGTAAGAGCCCATCTCGGTAATGCACACGACCGCCACGCGGGAGAGGGCTGTGGAAAGCGCGGGCGGGTTCGGGGGACACGGGCCGGGGTGCGTCTGTTCTGTGGGCTCGCCGGGAGGCAGGCCGGCGCCGTCCACCGCCTCTCCCATACCCAGCTGTTCCGATCCGAACCAGGCCCGGGGCTTTTCCCCAGTCTCCCCAGCCCCTATGACGACGGCTTTCTTCTTGAGTCCGTCATCTCTTCTTTTCTGCGGTGGGGACAACCATCCTGGCCGCCCTCGCACGACCCCCCCGTCATCCCTCACCATCCACCCGTAAAGCTCGCCGTCTCAAGGATCCTGCCATCGATGAAGTGCACCGTCTCCCCTTCCGCGCTTGGCGCCGCTCTGAGCCTGGTCAGCCGGGCGGTCTCCGCACGCAGCACCCTGCCCATCCTCGGCAACGTCCTCCTGGAGGCCGGCGAGGCAGGCCTGCGGCTCAGCGCCACCAACCTCGACCTCACGATCACCGCCACGGTGGCTGCGGAGGTCAGCGCCGAGGGACGGACCACAGTCCCGGCGCGGCTCCTCACCGACTACGTCGCCACTCTGTCCGAGTCCCCGTGCACGCTGGAGCTTGATCCGGCCACGCAGGTGGTGCGCATCGCCTGCGGGATTCATCGGACGAACATCCACGGCATCGACGCCGTCGAGTTCCCGCCGCTGCCGAGCCGCGATGCCGACACCACCGTCGAGCTCGACAGCGCCCAACTCGAGTCGGCCATCGACCAGACGGCGCTGGCGGCCTCGGCCGATGAAGCGCGCCCGGTGCTCACAGGCGTGCTGGTTTCGCTGGCGGCCGACCAGCTCACCCTGGCGGCGACCGACGGCCACCGTCTGGCCGTCCGCACCCTGCCCATCGACGCGGGCCCGGCGACGCCGCTGAGTGTCATCGTGCCGGCGCGCCACCTCAGCGAGGTCGGCAGAGCCATCAACGCGGGCCGGCCGAGCGTGGCCATCACCCTGAGCACGGCGCGCAACCAGCTCTTCTTCACGATGCGCGACGTCGAGATCTCGTCGCGGCTGATCGAGGGCAACTACCCGAACTACGCCCAGGTCATCCCCGCGGACTCGGCGACCACGGTCAGCGTGCCCGCGGCCAGCCTGCTGCACGAGACCCGCACCGCCGCCGTTCTGGCCAAGGATGCGGCGAACGTGGTGCGCCTGACCACGCACGAGGGCACGCTCACGCTCATGACCCAGACGGCGGAGGTGGGCGATGACGAGGCCCCCATGCCCGCCGAGGTGAGCGGGGATGACGTGCAGATCGCGTTCAACGCCAAGTACGTTCTCGACGCTCTGGGGGTGGTCGACGCCGAGCGCGTGCAACTGGGTTTCAACGGTCCGCTGAGTCCCGGGGTGATCCGCCCCCTGGGCCGGGATGACTACATCTACATCGTCATGCCCGTGCGCGTTCCCATGTAGCGCTGGCGGCGCGCCGGCTACTTGCGACCCGGGCGCCCGGTGATGGGGAGGTGGTCGACCACCAGGTTGACCACCCAGACGATGAACGTCGTCTTGACGAGAGCACCGAATCCGGAGATCTCGAGGTCCTTCACCAAGGCGCCGGTGATGGCGATCATGACCAGGTTGATCAGGAAGGCCACGAGGCCCATGGTGACCACGATCAACGGCAGCGCGAGCGCCTTGACGACCGGCCGCACCAGGGCGTTGAGGACACTCAGGACGAGTCCGGCGATCACGATGTCGAGGAGGCTCGAGGCGTGCACGCTGCCGATGAGCCACACGGCCGCCAGGAGCCCGAGGACATTCCCCACGGCAAACCAGACGAGCCGGCGGAGGGCGATCACCACGGCGCTTCACCGGGGCGCGGCGCGGTCATCGCCGAGCTCGGGCGAGGATCGCCCGGGTAGAGGACGCGGACATGACCCGCGTTGGTACCAGATCGGGGGCCGCCGGAGTCGATCGCAATCGCTTCTTCACCCGCGGGGCACGAAGCGCAGCCGCTGCACGGCGTCGGCCCCGATGCGCCCGTTGAGCGCGGCGATCAACACGGGGCCGTCGAGCCGCAACTGATGGGCCAGGGCGGTGTGCGCGGTGGCAATGCAGAGGACGCCCCGGTCCAGCGAGACGGCATGGCAGAGCGCGGCAGCGTGAGCCCCCACCACCAAGGAGAAAGCCTCGCGGAGCTGCACCTCGCGGACCTGGTGACGCGCGTCGAGTCCGCGCAGCGCGTCGTCGATCAACTCGGACACGCGTTGCTCGCCGCGGTCGGTCCGCCGCCTCATGCGCTGGCGTACCTGGGCGTCACCGCCACCTCGCGAACCCGGCCTGCCTCGACATGGAGGCGGCGGACCGCTCCGAGGTCCGGGAGCGCCAGCGGGGCGTCCTCGCTGGTGGTCAGCAGCGCCTGGGCCGCCATGTCGCGCATACCAAGCCCACTCAACAGGCGCTCGCGCCGGGCTTGATCGAGCTCGCTCAACACATCGTCGAGGAGCAGCACCGGAGCCATCCCGGCGACCGCGTGCACGTGCCGCACCTCGGCAAGCTTGAGAGCCAGCACGACGCTGCGCTGCTGCCCCTGCGACGCGCTCGTGCGCGCGGGTCGCTCGTCGAGGAGCACCGCCACATCGTCGCGGTGGGGACCGAGGACGGTGACGCCTCGCGCCAACTCCTCGGCGCCGTGCTCCGCGAGACCGGCAACCAGGGCGGCCGCCGTGACCTCCGGGTCGCCGTCAACGACGATCTCCCCCGCGGCCTGGTACTGCAGCCGCAGCGCTTCACAGCCGTCGCTGAGCTCGCCAAGAGCGGGGGCGCCGAGCGCCTCGAGGTCGACGCACAGGCGGGCGCGCGCCCCCTGGATTACGGCTCCGCTGCGGGCCAGCGCGGTGCTGTAGACGCCCAGCGCCGCGCGGGGCGCGGCGCCCACGCGAACCTGTTTGAGCAGCGAGTTGCGCTGCTCGAGGACGCGCCGATAGCGCACCAGCTCGGCGGCCACGCGGGTATCGAGCTGGCTCAGGACCACGTCGAGCAGGCGCCGCCGCCCCTCGGGGCCGCCCTTGACCAGCTGCAGGTCATCCGGCCAGAAGAGCACCACCGGGCAGATCCCGAGCACCGCCCGGGCGGCCCGGGCCTTGCCGTCCACATGGGTGACCCGGGTGGCTCGGGGGCCTTCGTGGCCGTCCCCCCCGGCGCGGCTCAGCGCGCGCTCCAGGCGCATGTCCAGGGCCACCGGACCGTCCGGTCGGTGGATGCGGGCCTGAACCTGGCAGGCAGGCGCCCCCCATGCGATCAGCTCCGCTGCCGAGCCGGCGCGGGGCGAGCGCGTCAGAGCGAGCGTGGCGATGGCCTCGAGAAGGGAGGTCTTTCCCTGGGCGTTGCGGCCGCTGAGCACGGTGAGTCCGCCGCCGAGCTCGACGATCTCCTCGGCGTAGTTGCGAAAGCGGAACAGGCGTAGCCACTGCACCCGGCAGGCCCTGGCCACGGGATCGCTCACCGGCGCCTCATGGAAACCAGCGGGGCGGCGCTGCCGGCCAGCGCGCAGACCAGGTCGGCGATCCGCGCCGCCGCCTGGGGTCGCGCGGCGTGGGCCAGGGCCGCGTGCATGCCGGCGAGCGCTTCGGCCCCCGGTCGCGCCAGCTCTGCGATCGTGTCAACCATGGCGGCAACGCGAGGCACATAGCGACCGGTCCCCGTGCTCACCACGAGCGCGACGTTGCCGCGTTCCTGACCGGGCACGTAGGAGGTGAGCAGGAGGGGGGTGCCGGCGCAGTGCGCCTCGGCGATGGTCCCGGGCCCGGCCTTGGTCACGACCACGTCGGCCGCCCGCATCCATTCGGCCATGTTGGACACGAAGCCCTCGACGACCAGGGTCGACGGGGGGATGGCGGGGAGCCCCGAGAGGCGCTCGACGAGGCGTTGGTTGCGCCCGCAGACGGCCACCAACTGGAGTGGCAGGCGGCTGTGGAGCAGCGCGCGCGCGCGACGCAGCAGCCCGCCCGAGCCCGCGCCACCTCCGGTGAGCAGCACGGTGAAGGCGTCGCCGTCGAGGCCCAGGCGGGCGCGCAGCTCGCGCCGCTCATCGGCCCGGGCCGCCGGGCGGCAGAAGGCCTCGCTCACCGGGAGGCCGAGGTCCAGGCAACGCGCGGCGGGGATCCCCGCGCGCCGGCAGTGGTCAAGACCCCCCGGCGACGCGGTCACCACCGCGTCCGCCGCGGCGCATGTCCAGGAGGCGTGGACGTCGACCAGGTCGGTGACGACTGTGATCAAGGGAACGTGCGGGCCGGCGCGTTGCCGCAGCACCTGAGCGGCCGGGTGGTTGAGGAGCGGATGGAAGCTCACCACCGCCGCGGGCTGGATGCGATCAAGGGTGGCCCGTAACCCGGGCTCCACGAGGCGGAGGACGGAGGCGCTCAGGGCCCGGACGGCGAGGCGATTGTCGGTGGCGTGCCAGAGCGTCCCCCAGGCCCAGGGGGCCCAGCGGAGCAGCGGCGAGTAGAGCTCAGCCACGGTATTCAGCGGGTGCGGGGCCATCTCGGCGACCGGGTCGTGGAGCACGGCTGTGAACCTCTGCGCGTGCCTCAGCGCCACCTCCTGGGCCACCGCCGAGGCGCTGGCGCGATGGCCGCCGCCGGTGTCCGCGAACAGCAGGAGCAGGGGCCGGGGCGCCCCCGAACCCGCTCCAAGGACGGGGGCAAGCGGCGCCACCACCGCGGTCACACGTGATCACGCCGAGATCGACAGACGGGCACGTCGGATACCCTACTCCCGCGTCATGCCCGCGATCGCCAGCCCTCTGGGGCAACCAGCCTACGGCCCGACGCGGCGCCCGCGGGCGATCGCCGTCCTGTCCGTCCATGCGTCGCCGCTCGGAGAGCTGGGCCGGGGCGAGAACGGGGGGATGAACCTGGCGATACGCCGCCTGTGCGAGGAGCTCTCTGCCCGCGGTGTGCCGAGCGACGTCTTCGTGCGCCGCGAGGACCCCGAGGCGCCGAGCGAGCAGCTCATCGCCCCCGGCTCACGCCTGGTCCTCCTGGAGGCCGGGCCGCCGCAGCCCCTGCCCAAGACCGAGCTGCTCGCCCTGCTCCCTCGCTTCACTGCCGCCCTGCTGGCTCATGCCGCCTCGGAGAGCCGGGCCTACCGGCTCGTGCACTCCCATTACTGGCTCAGTGGTTTCGTCGCCGCCCGGGCCACCCAGCGGTGGCGGGTGCCCTGGGTGCATTCGGCGCACACCCTGGCCCGGCTCAAAGCCCAGGTGGGTCTGCCACTCGACGAGGAGCGCGCGGCCATCGAGCGCGTGGTGGTGCGCGGCGCCGACCGCCTCGTGGCCGCCAGCCAGTCCGAGGCCGCGGCCCTGACCGACCTGTACGCGGTGGGTCCCGACGATATCTGCGTGGTCCCACCCGGGGTGGACGCCGACCTGTTCACGCCGCGCCCCACCGCCGCCCTGCGCGACCGTTACGGCACCGCCGGTCGCCGCACTGTGCTCTACGCGGGCCGCCTCGAGCGGCTCAAGGGGATCGACCTTCTCCTCGACGCGCTTGCCGACCTGCGCCGCCGCCCCGGCTTCGCCGACGTGCTGCTGCTCTGCGCTGGGGCCGACAGCGGGGACGGTGAGCGCGAGGCGGGCCATCCAGCCGGTGAGCGCGGCCGGCTGGCCGCGCGCGCCCGGGAGCTGGGGCTGGCCGCGTCCGTTCGCTTCCTGGGGCCCGTTCCCCGCGAGGAGCTGGCCGCGCTTGACGCGCTCGCCGATGTCGTCGCGGTGCCCTCGCTCACCGAGACCTTCGGGCTGGTCGCGCTCGAGGCCCAGGCCGCGGGGACGCCGGTGGTGGCCAGCGCTGTGGGGGGTCTGGTTGAGATCGTTCGCGACGGGGTCGGCGGCCTCCTCGTGGAGGGCCGTGACCCGGTGCGGTTCGCCGACGCCCTGGCCGTCATCCTGGGCGATCCGCTGACCCGGGCTCGCCTTGGCGAGGGAGGGCGCCGTCACGCGCAGACCTTCACCTGGACCCGGGCGGCCGACCGCCTGCTGGCTCTCTACGACTGTGTCGAACTGGCCGACGTGCGTTTGCCGGCGGAGGCGTGCGCCTGCGTCTAGCAACCGGGCGCTACGGAAGCACGACCGCGACCGCCTCCAGCCCGCCCGCGGCGAACGCCGTCAGTGGCATGGTGTTGCTGCCGTCGGCGTTCTCCACCCAGGCCTGGGCGATGCCGGTGTCGTCCGGCTGGACGTAGCCGAGGGTCCGCCCTCCCGATCCGGCCACCAGGCTGTCAACGCCGCGGCCGTCGAGGGCGGTGGAGATGTGGTCGATATCCCCCGCCACGCCCCCCGCCACCGAGACCCGCACCAGGGCGGGGTCCGTGGCGGTGGGTCGCTGAAGGGCGAGGAGCGCCCCGCCATCCCCGAAGGCGACGGGCCTCAGCGCGTCCCCGAGCGGCCGCGGGGCCGCATCGCCGGTGCGCAGCCGGACCAGCCAGGTGCCCCCCCGGGCAGAGCCGGCAGGAGCGAGTTCGAGAGCCAGCAGCGACCCGTCTGCTGAGAGCACGGGCTGGCTGGCGGCCATGGCTACACCAGGGACCGGGTAGCGGATGCCCAGCAGCGGGTCGGCGAGGTCGACCCGGACCATCCCGCCGGCCGCGCTCACCGGGAGGGCGAGCACGGAGCCGTCGCCACTCCAGGAGGGCCGTCCGATCAGCCGGTCCCCGGGGGGCAGCCTTGTCGAGCCGCCGTCCCCGGGGGTCAGCAACTCCACACCAGCTCCGCTGGAGAAGGCCAGGACCCGCCCGTCCGGGGACCAGGCGGGGTGGTCGGCGTCGCCCGCCAGTCGGCGTGGGGTCGTGCCGCCGGCGAGGTCGAGCAGATCGAGGTGATCCTGGGACACGGGAGCGGCGAGGTCGCGGGCCACGATCGCGAGGTGACGCCCATCGGGCGCGAGCGCCGCGTCCACGTAGGCCTCGAGCGGGGCGCCGTTTGCCGCCCGCCCGCAGTGGTCGGCCGTGCACCGCGGCGCCTCGAGCACAGTCGCGGCCGGGAGAGGATCACCGGGGGTCTGGGCGGACGTGGCTGCGAGCACGACGGCTGAGGCGAGCTGACCCGCCCGCCGGGCCAGCACCAGGGCGTGGTCACGGCCGCTGGGCCCCGTACCGGTGGTGAAGCGCAACGTGGTGGCGTTCTCCACCGGCGCTCCGTGCGCGTCGGTGGCGCCCTTGGCGACCGTGACCGCGTATGTGGTCCGGGGATTCAGCAACACGCCGAAGACGACCACCAGGCGGCTCGGATCGCGGGAGTTCTGGACGACCCGGGTCCCTTCGACGGGTGGCGACACGGAGATCGCCGGCCCGGTCGCCTCACTGGACATGGCAGTGGAGAAGCTCAGCCCCACCGGGCTGTCGATGCCCACGTCGGTGGCGCCGTCGCCCGGGGTGGTGCTGCGCAGGGTGGGCGCCCCCGCGGTGGAGAAGCCCCAGTGGTGGTCGAGCCCGTTGCTGACCTGAGCAGGGTCGGTCACGCCCCCGTCGAGGATGAGGCTGTAGCGGGTGCCGCTCTGGAAGAGAGCGCCGCCGTGGCGCAGGGTGAAGGCCGCCGAATCGTGGGACCAGTCGACCCGGCAGACGGACGGCGGCACCGGGCCGAACGCGGCGCGCAGGTCTTCGCACCCGGGCAGGGCCGGGCTGATGTGGAAGCGGCCGGCGACCGACCCGTGGTCGACCGCGTGGTCGAAGCTGACCGTCACCGGGGCGTCGGCCGCAACCCCGTTGGCATTGTTCGCCGGCTCCAGGGCGACGATCTGGGGAGGCGCCCCCGCGCAACCGGCGAGCAGCAGTCCGCCGAGGAAGCCCAGGCAGGCAATGGCCAGGCGGCGGCCCTCCGCCATAGATCGACCTGACGCGGAACTGCTAGCGCAGCGCCGATTCGACGTCGATCCCCTCGGGGGCCGACGTGCCCGACTTCACCTCGATGCGTGAGGTGCGCTCCTGAGCGAGCTCAGTGACCGCGCGGGTGTCGACGGCCAGCTCCCGGTTGGTAGCGGTGTAGGAACCGAGCAAGGCCCCCTTGCGGAGCAGGATCACCCCCATCTCGGTGCCGCCGCTGACCACCAGGGAACCGTCGATGCGCTCCTCGGCGAGGTACTCCACGAGGGCCTCGAAGTTCACGAAGCGCCCCAGCAGGCCCGTGAACAGGGGACGGGCGGTGAGCAGCTGGGCGAGGGCGACGACGATCTCGCCCGGGAGATCGATGACGTCGAGCAGGCCGTGGCCGGCCTCCATGCGCCGGCGCAGCTTCTGAAAGGCGTCGGTCCCCTGGGCGATGCGGTCGTCGCTGAACAAGGCCTCGAGGACGTGCCCGTCGTGCAGCAGGAGCACGCCGCTGAAGTCCGGGCCGTCGAGGCGCACGTAGCCTGTGTGCTTGTCGTTGTCGAGAGTGCGCAGCAGCTTGGGGAAGTCGACGAAGGCGCTCTTGAGGCCCTCGTAGATGGCCTTGCCGGAGGGCAGCGGATAGAGCTCGTTGAGGGGGGGCGCGTCGGGGTTGCCGTACACCTCGGCTGCCGTGGCGGCAGGCGCGAGGAGTGGGCTGTACGGCTCGGCCGTCGTCACCTCTCCGTTGCTGGAACCCATGTCTGCTCCCCAGGGGCCGGCGGGACCCACCGGCTCGGGCACCGGCGCCGGCGCAGCCGGCGGGTACGTCGTGTGCGGCTCGGCCACGGCGATGGGCGACATCGCCGGCGCCGGCTCCTCGGCGGTGGCGCCGACATCTCCCCAGGCGCCCGAGGCCCCGCCGGTCGCCGCCGGCTCGGCGGCGGGCTCGCCCTTGCGGCGCTCCGCCTCGGCCAGAAGATCACCGGTGGCCGACTTGATGGTCTCCTCGGCGGGAAGCTTGGCGCGCGGGTCGAAGGTGAACTGGCCGTCGTTCCACGAAAGGGCTGTGATCACGGCTTCCTCGCCCTGGCCCAGGTCGCCGGCGGCGTGGAAGAGGTGGCCGAAGAGGAAGTAGAGGCTGCAGGTCTGCCCGTCGCGAATCACGGCGAGGGTCCCGGTCGCGCGCTCTGCCTGCATCGTCTCGAGCAGCGTTGCAAGGCTCGTCTGCTCCAGCGATCCGCTGGTCTGCACCGTTGAGACTCCCGAGTGTTTCGCCGTCTTTTCCCGGCCCCGACGCGAATTCAGGCGAGGCTGCTGGCGGAGATGGGGACCCGTATAGTAGCAACGCGTGCACCAAAAGAGGACAGTGCCTCTGTCGGGTAGAAGGACTGTTGCTCCGCCGCGACGCGAGTGGACCGTTCCGGGTATCGCCTAGCGCTGCGTCAAACGCTCCAACCTGATGCGGTGAGCACCTGGGACGAGCGCCTGCTGGCGTGGCCGCAGGCCCATCTGCTCCAGACCCGTGGATGGGGCATCGCGCAGTCGCAGGCGGGGTGGCGGAGCCACCAGCTGCTGGTCCCCGTCGAGGGCGCGGCCCAGCCCCTGCCGCTCTCGGTTCTCCAAAGCCGGCGACCCGCGGCCCTGGCCCGCCTCGGCCTCACCCGTCTGTACGTTCCCAAGGGCCCTGCCTGCGCGGCGGACGACGAGCCCGCCTGGGCCGCGGTCCTCGGGGCGCTGGACGACCTCGCCAGGCGCGCGGGCGCGGGGACGGTGACCGTCGAACCGCCGGGTTGGGACGATCAGGCGGCGGCGTTGCGGAGCCGGCTGCGTGGGCACCGCTGGTCCGAGACGGCCACAGCACAGCCGGCCCACACCGCCGTGGTCGACCTGAGCGGCGACTTCGAGGCGGTGCTGGCCCGCATGCGCCCCAAGGGGCGCTACAACGTGCGTCTCGCGGCCCGCCGCGGGGTGGTGGTGGACTGCCTCGGCGGCGATGCGGTGGCGGCAGAGACGCTCGCCGCGCTCTGCGCAGCGACCGCCGCCCGTCAGGGCATCCATCAGCCCGACGCCCGGCATCTGCGGGCTGTGCTCGCCACTGTCCCAGGAGCCGCGGTGTACGTGGCCAGTGTCGCCGGCGAGCCGGTGGCCGGGGCGCTCGTGGCCGCCTTCGCAGGCGAGGCCGCCTACTTGTACGGGGGCTCGACCGAACGCCACCGCGAGCGCCAGCCCTCAGCCTTGCTCCATGCGGCCGTCATGCAGGCGGCCATGGCGGCCGGTTGCCGCACCTATGACCTGTGGGGCATCCCAGCGGGCGATGACCCGACCCACGCCTGGCACGGGCTGCGTCAGTTCAAGCTCAGCCTGGGCGGGGTGGAACGGAGCGCCCCCGGCGCCTGGCGTCAGGTGCGCCGCCCAGCCGCCGCCCGGGCCGGCGAGTTGCTCGAAAACCTGCGCCGCCGGGCCCGCCGCCCGCTTGTCCACAGGGAGCGCGCCCGGCTGGAACACGGCGGTGACGGGGAGCGCACGGCCGCGCCGGCGCCGCGCACGCACTAGTAGTGTTGGCGCCGATGAACGGTCAGCGCCGCGTGCTGGTCATCGACGACGACCCCCTGATCCGCAAGACGGTGAGACTTGCCTGCGAGAAGGAGGGATACATCGTCCACGAGGCCGAGAACGGGCGCGACGCCCTGGCCCGCCTCGACCTCTTCAAGCCGGACATCATCCTGCTCGATCTCATGCTCCCCGACATCTCCGGGTTCGACGTGTGCCGGGAGTTGCGGCGGGTCGGGGTGGGCGTCCCCATCATCATCCTGAGCGCGCGCTCCGAGGAGATCGACGTCGTGGTCGGCCTGGAGATCGGCGCCGATGACTACATCCTCAAGCCCTTCCGCCCGCGCGAACTGATCGCCCGCATCGCCGCCCATCTGCGCAAGTCGCTGAGCGAGCCCGCCGACAGCGACGGCCGGCTGGTGTTCCGCGACCTTGTCATCGACCCCAACGAGCGGCGTGTCTTCCGGCGCGGCGTGGAGATCAACCTGACCCATACCGAGTTCGACCTGCTCTCGCTGCTCGCCGGCAACGCCGGTAAGGTGCTGTCACGGGAGCACATCCTCAACGCGGTATGGGGCTACGAATATCCCATCGAGACGCGGGTTATCGACGTCCATGTCCGAAACCTACGACGCAAGATCGAGGACGATCCCTCGCACCCGCTCCACATCCTCGCCGTGCCGGGGGTGGGCTACCGGTTTACGTCAAGCAGGGCATGAACACCCGCCGCCTCACACGGGGAGGCGGTCGGCGAGCTGGGGGACCACCCGCAGGGTGGCCTGGACGCCGCGGGCGATGGCGCCGAGGTCGGGGGACTCATCGAAGTCCAGAAGCCAGCTGTGCTCGGCGGTGAGCTTCTCGACCATCATGGAGCTGCCCAGGAAGGCGAGGCCGAGGTGGACGGTGGGCTTGTCGTCGCCGGGGAAGGCCTTGTCGAGCAGCGCCTGCACGAGGTCGCGCCAGCTGCCGACCTCGGACACGTCCTGGAGCTCATAGCCCCCGTCGCCCAGGATGAACTCGGCCTCCACCTCGACGAAGGGCTGGGGCTGGAGGTGGCGATGGGGACAGTCCTGCTCCTCGTCGTCGTCGTGGTAGAGGTCGCAGTCGGAGCCGGGGCCGTAGGCCGCGACGTAGGTCATCAGCGCATCCCACACGAAGCTGAGGTGGGCGTGGTAGCGCGAGGGAGGCTCGCCCGGCTGCAGCCGCACAGTGCACTCGAAGCGGCGCTCGCCGCTGCCCGGCTCCAGCTCGTGGCGCACATCCTCGAGGGAGAGGCCGGCTTCGTCGAGCGCCTCCAGGAGGTCGCTGGCCAGCTCCTCGTAGGTGGGGAAGACCTCGGCGGGCTCGTCCGCGGAACCACCGCCGGCGGGGCCGCCGCCGTCAGGGCGGGGGCGTTCTGCCATGAGAGCGCCGGGCTACCCGGGGGCGGTGCGCGCCCAGCGGAGCGTGGCCCCCAGGACGAGGCAGGCCATCGCGGCCAGGAAGGTGGCAAGCACCGTCCAGAAGAGGGGTTCGACCGCGGCGGGGGTGCGCCAGTCATAGATGGCCAGAACGCCGCCAAGGCCCAGGCCGACGGCGCTGATGCCGAGCAGAAGCACCGCGACCGTCGCCACCGGGTCGGGGCCGCCGGGCACGGCGGGATCTGCGGGCCGGCCGTCGAGCATCGGGGGCGTCGCCACCCGGCCAGTCTAGTGCAGTGCGCCAGGTTCTTCTGGCGCGTTGCACGAGCCCCCGGTGAGGAGGCGGCTTGGTCAGCGGGTCGTCGTCAGAGATGCGGTGGGGGATGGGCGACCTCGCCCCATATGCCGGCGTTGTCCGCTAAGCGCCAGCCGTCGGGGTGCTCGAGGGCCGGGTCGATGGAGGCGAGCAGGGCGCACCAGAAGGGCCGGTTGCGCAGTTCAGGGTGGGGCACGGCCAGCTCGGGTTCGCCGACGCGCACCTCGCCGGCGGGGCCCAGCAGAAGAATGTCGGCATCGGCCCGGCGTGGTCCCCAGCGATAGGTTTGACGGCGCCCGCCGGCGTGCTGCGCGGCCTGGCAGCGGCGCAGCCAGGCCAGGGGATGGAGCGGCGTCTGCGCCTCCACGCGCAGCACCTGGTTGTGGTAGTCAGGCAGCCGGGTGACGCCGACCGAGCGCGTCAGCAGGATGGGCGAGGCGTCGGTGATGAGCAGGACGCCGTCGCTTTTCAGGGCCACGCGGAGCGCCGCCAGCGCCTGGCCGCGGCGCCCGACGTTGCTGCCCAGGCCCAGCCACGCGATGCGCGCCTCGATCATCCCGTCGGTCCCGGCGCCGGCGTGGTCAGCAATTGGGGCGGCGTGCCCCGCGCCACGGCGTCGGCGAGGCGCAGGGCCCGCACCGTCTCGGGGACGTCGTGGACGCGGAGCAGGTCAGCGCCCGCCGCGACGGCCAGCACGTTCAGCGCCAGCGTGCCCTCCAGGCGCTCGGGCACCGGTGCGGGCGGTCCGCCGCCGGCAAGCACCAGCCCGATGGTGGACTTGCGTGAGGGCCCCACCAGGATGGGCCGGCCCAGGCCCCGCAGCTCGCCCAGCCGGCGCACCAGCTCGAGGTTGTGCGCGGGGGTCTTGCCGAAACCGAACCCCGGATCGATCGCGATCCGCTCGCTGTCGATCCCCCAGCGCTCAGCCACGGCCAGCGACTCGCGCAACGCCTGGGCGACCGCCTCCATGAGGTCGACATACTCGGTGCCGCGCTGGTTGTGCATCACCACCACACCCACCTCGTGAGCGGCGCAGACCTCGGCCATGGCGGGGTCGGCGCGCAGCCCCCAGACGTCGTTGACCACAGTCGCGCCCGCCGCGACCGCGGCCGCCGCGACCGTGGCCTTGCGCGTGTCCACGCTCACCGGGAGGGCCTGCTGCGCCACCAGGGCCCGGATCACCGGTATGACCCGATCCAGCTCCTCCGCCTCGGGAACGGGGGTGCTGTGCGGTCGGGTGCTCTCGCCGCCGACGTCGATGATGTCGGCCCCGGCGCCGGCCATGGCCATCCCGCGGGCGACAGCCGCCTCCAGGTCCTCGCCGACCCCATCCCCGCTGAAGGAGTCGGGCGTGACGTTGACCACCCCCATGACCAGGGTGCGGGACCCGCTGGGCAGGCGATGGGGGCCCGCCACCAGTCCCCAGGGGCGGGCTCCCTTGCCCGCCAGGCACGCGGCGATCGCCTGCCCCAGCCCGGCAGTGCGCTGGCCGAAGTCCACCAGGCGCGAGGGCAGCTCGGCAACCGCCTGGAGGGAGCCCAGGACCACGGCGCGCCGGCCGGCGGCGTCGCTGAGCACAGCCAGCCCCAGGCGGCGGGCCTCACGCTCCAGCACCCGCGCCTGGTCGGGCTCGAGGCCGCGCAGCGCCAGCGCCTCGGCGGCGCCGTGGGTGGCGAGCGCGGCCAGGCGTTCGATCCCGGCGCCGAGGCGGAGCACCTCGGCGCGCAGCGCGTCCTCCGGGCCGGGGAGCAGCGGCCGCACCGAGAAGCGGGCGGCATCGGCCGCGCTCAGGGTCACGGCAGAGGTCAGCCCGGGGGTTGGTCGGTGGGCTGCAGGTCGGCAGGCTGCAGGTCGGGGTGCTGGGCGCGCTTGGGAACCATGACCGAACGGCGGAATGTGCAGACCCGCTCGCCGCGCTGGTTGTGCGCCCGCGTCTCGACGTAGACCACGCCCCGGTCGGGCTTGCTCGCCGACTCGCGCTTGCCCAGCACGGTGGTCTCCGCGTAGATCGTGTCGCCATGGAAGGTGGGGTTCTCGTGCTTGAGGGACTCGACCTCGAGGTTGGCGATCGCCTTGCCGCTGACGTCCGCGACGCTCATCCCCAGGGCCAGGCTGTACACGAGGTTGCCGACCACGACATTGCGCTCGAACTGAGTGCGGGTCTGCGCGTAGTGGGCGTCGAGGTGCAGCGGGTGGTGGTTCATGGTTATGAGGCAGAAGAGATGGTCGTCCGCCTCGGTGACCGTCTTGCCGGGCCAGTGCCGGTACGTGGCCCCGACCTCGAACTCCTCGTAGTACCGGCCGAACTGCACCCTGTCACCTCCTCGCTGCGCGCGGCCACTGTAGTGCACCGCCGGGGCCAATTCGGGCCGGGCTGACGCTCAGCGCTCGGCCGGCTCGAGCTGCGCCGCGTTGCCGGTCGGCGCCGCGGGGAGCTCCACGAGGAACTCCGACCCCTTACCCACCACCGACGCCGCGCTGATCCGGCCCCCGCACGCCTCCACGGTGTGACGCGCCAGCGCCAGCCCCAGCCCGGTGCCCTCGCCGTCGCGCTGGCGCGACTTGTCGGCTTTGTAGAAGCGCTCGAAGATGCGCGGCAGCTCCCCGGCGGGGATGCCGCAGCCGGTGTCGACGACCCGCAGCTCGACCACCTGCCCGTCGGTGGGCCGGGTCCGGGCGGCGATGGTGATCTGCCCGCCGGGCGGGGTGAACTTGATGGCGTTGTGCACCAGGTTGCGCATCACCTGGGCGAGGGCCCGAGGATCGCCGGCCACCGGCGGGGTGCCCGGGGCGAGCTCGTGAACGATGCGCACCCCGCGCTGGTCCGCCAGGGGCTGCAGACGCGCGGCCGCCGCGAGCAGCGACTCGATGCTGACCGGGACCGAGCGCACCGCCCGCTGGCCCGACTCGATGGTGGACAGCTCGAGCAGCTCGCTGACCATCTGGGTGAGGTGACCCACCTCGAGCCCGATGTTGTTGACGAACTCCACGGCGGCGTCGGGATCATGGAGCGCCCCCTCCTGGAGGGTCTCGACCAGCAGCTGGATGGCCGCCAGCGGGGTGCGCAGCTCGTGGGACACGTTGGTCACGAAGTCACTGCGCACCGTCTCCAGGCGACGCAGCCGGGACTCGTCCCGCAGCACCAGCACGACCTGGCCCGTGAGGCTGCCGTCGACGGCGCGCATGGGCACGGCCCGGGCGACCACGTGGCGGTGCTCCTCCGGCTCGCGCAGCTCTCTGTCCACCTCCTCGCCGGCCGCCAGGCAGGCTGCCACCATGAGCCCGAGCCGGTAGTCGGTGACCGTGTCCTCGAGCCGGGCGCCGAGGCAGTCGGCCCGTAGGTCGAGCAGCTCCCGCGCCGCCGGATTGGCGAGGCGGATGCGGCGGTCCGGCCCCACCACCACGACCGCCTCCTCGAGCCGGTCCGCGATGGTCTCGAATCCCGGATCGATCCTGTCGACCGGGCCGTCGCGGAGCGGGATGGGGGCGGTCATCAGCGCATAGAGTGGCGTAGTCCCGCCCGGCGTGGCGCCGCCACGTTGAAGATTCGGTTAAGGGCTGGTGCGGGAATCGCCCCCCGCCGCATCTCAGTCCGTCTCGATTCCGCAGGCTGCGCCGGAAGGCTGAGATCGAGTCGAGATGAAGCAGCGGATAACCACTTCTTAAGGGTCCGCTGCTGCCTTCACAACCGGGCGCGGCTCAGCATGCAGGGCGACAGCTCGGGCCGCCGGCTTCGGGGTGGCCTCCGGCGGACAGCCAATCCCACAGGGGGTCATCGATGCGTCTCTTCTCGCTTGGAGCGCCCATCACGGCGGGCATCGTCCTGCTCAGCGCATGCGGTTCGTCCGACACCAGTAGCAGCACGGCTGGCGGCGGGGCGTCCAGTACGACCCCGTCGAGCGCGGCCCAGGCCACCTTCACCTGTGCCACCGGCTCGCTCTCCGCGAGCGGCTCGACGGCCCTCCAGCCGCTCGTCCAGGCGGCCGTCAGCGCCTACCAGGCCAAGTGCCCCGGGGCCACCATCACAGTCGCCGGCGGCGGCTCCTCGACCGGCCTCGGCAACGTCGCCCACGGCATCAGCGACATCGGCAACTCCGACGTCCCCGTGAGCTTCGCCAAGACCATCGACGCCTCGACGGTCACCGACCACCAGGTCGCGGTGGCGCAGTTCGCCGTCATCGCCAACCCCAAGACGGGGGTCACCAACCTCACCCTTGCCCAGATCCAGCAGGTCTTCAGCGGGCAGGTCACCAACTGGAAGGCCGTGGGCGGAAACGACGTCCCCGTGACCCTGATCGAGCGCAAGCCGGGGTCGGGCACGCGCCTCACCTTCGACACCGACGTCATGAACGGCACGACGGAGTCGGCCACCCCGGCGGCGACGCAAGACTCGACGACCCTGGTCGTCCAGGGGGTGCTGGCGGCCGACGGCGGCGTCTCCTACGCGACAGTGGGGAGCGCGGGCTCGCTGACCATCGTCACCATCGCCGGCTCCACCCCCAGCGTCGGCGACATCAACAGTGGCAAATATCCCTTCTTCTCGCACGAGCACATGTACACCAAGGGCACGGGCTCGGCCCTCGCCCAGGACTTCATCAACTTCATGATGTCCAAGCAGTTCGAGGCCACCGTCCTGGGCCAGCACTACGTCCCCACGTCCGAGATCACCGTGCAGTCGAAGGTGGACAAGGCGTGACCCGAGCCCACATCGGGTGAGGCGTTGACCACGACCACGCCGGGAGGGGCGGCGCCTGGCCGCCCCCTGCGCCTGGCGCCGACGGGGCTGCCCGCCGCGCGGCGCCGGGCGCTGGGGCGCGACCGCATCGCCAGCGGCGCCGTGCTGGTGGCCGCGGGGTTGAGCGTGCTGATCGTGGCGCTGGTGATCATCTTCCTGGCCATCCGCGCCACGCCGGTGATCACCGACCCGGCCATCGGC
>DATDHG010000022.1:0-2909 GCA_036521675.1 Candidatus Dormiibacterota bacterium | reverse complement strand
TCCCAGCCCGCCGGGAGGGTGCCCTCGAGCGCGAGGCCGGCCATGCCGGTTGCGGTCACCGGTGCCAGTAACACGCCGTTGCGGTGATGGCCTGACGCGATGAGGACGCGCGTGTCGCCGAGGTTGCCGAGCTCGCCGAGCAGGGGCAGGCGGTCCGGAGCGGCCGGTCGCAAGCCCACGCGGGCGCCGTGGAGTATGGCCGCCGCGGCGCCGGTCACCAGTGTCCGAGCGGTGGTCAGCAGCTCCTCGGTCGCGGCGGCCGTCACTGCCACCTCGTAGCCGGCGTCCTCCTCGGTGGCGCCGACCAGGAGGAAGCCGTCGCGACCGGCCACCGCGTAGCCGAGCCGGCCGGCATAGAGCACTCGGTCGGGGAGGCGACCGACGCCCTTCAGGACGATGAGCTGGCCGCGCAGCGGGCGTAGCGGCGGCGCCGGCAGGCCCATGGTGGCGGCGACGCTGCCGCTCCACGCCCCGGCCGCGATCACCACCACGGCGGCCTCGAGATGCGCACCGCCGGCGAGGCGCAGGCCGCCGCCGGGAGTCGCGCCGGCCACCTCCGCACCCGCGAGCAGGGTGGCCCCGAGGCGCTCCGCACCGGTCGCGAGTGCGCGCACGCTCGCAGGGCTGTCGACGTGGCCCTCCCCCGGATACCACGCGGCGCCCCACGGCGCGGCCGCACAGGCCGGCTCGGTGGCGAGCACGGCGGTTTCGTCAAGCCACTCCACGGCGACGCCTGCGGCCTGCTGCCAGGCGAGCCGCCGCTCGAGCGCCGCCACCTCCGCAGCGTCCTGGGCGAGGCGCAGCAACCCGTCGATCGAAAGCCCGCAGTCGATCCCCGAGGCCTCGGTGGCGGCCGCCGCCAGCTCGGGCCAGAGCGCCAGGCTGGCGCGCGCGGCGTCGAAGAAGGCGCCCGGCTGATCCGTCTCGCCGCCGGGGGCCAGCAGCCCCGCGGCGGCTCCGGACGCGCCCGCTCCCGGCTGGCCACGATCGAGCAGGGCCACCCGCGCTGCCCGCTGCGCGCAGGCCATGGCCACCGCGCAGCCGGCGATTCCAGCTCCCACCACCGCTACGTCGTAGGCGGTCATCGACGCCCACGGTAGTCGACCCCGGCGGCGCCGCCGCCAGCACCTGCTAGAGGTCGGCCGGAAGGGTCACGCAGAAGGTGTTGCCGCGGGCGCGATCGCCCTCGATCCAGATGTGGCCCCCCATGCGCTCGACCAGCTGCCGTGCCAGGTAGAGGCCCACGCCGGCGCCGCCGCGCTGGCGCAGCAGGGGCGATTCCAGCTGATAGAAGCTGTGGAACACGCGCTCGCGCTGCTCCTTGGGGATGCGCCGGCCGTTGTCGACGACCTCGAGGCGGACTGTCTGCCCGTGCCGGGCACTGACGAGCTGGATGGGCTCGCTCTCGGGGCTGAACTTGAGCGCGTTGTCGACCAGGCAGGCCAGCGCCAGCGCGAGCCGCTCGCGGTCGGCGAGCACCATGCGCGCGTCGTCGCCGATGTGCACCCGGCACCGACCGCGATCGCCGCCCTCGACGTAGCGGGTGATGACCTGGTCGACCGCCTGCTGCAGGTTGACCGGGCCGGTCTTCAGCCGGATCTCCCCGGACTCCAGCTGGGCGATGCAGAGCAGGTTGTCGGTCAGGCGGGTGAGGTGCTCGGTCTCGGTGCTCAGCACCTCCAGTCCCTCGGAGTAGGCCGCCGCCGGCAGCCGGTCCCCGGCGTCGTCGATCAGCGCCAGCCACGCCTTGACCTTGGCGAGCGGAGTGCGTAGCTCGTGAGAGGCCAGCATGATGAACTCGCTCTTGAGCCGGTCCACCTCGCGCAGCTCGAAGAAGGCCGCGTGCTCCAGGCGGTAGGTGTGCTCCATCTGGCGGGCCCGTGCCTGGACGAGCTCGCGGGCCAGCATGTTGGTGGTGAGGGCGACGAGGAGGTAGAGGAAGAGATGGGACAGATAGACGTTGACCGACGCCTGGCTCATCGTGCTCTCGTTGGCGATGCCGGCCATGAGGTCGACGACGCACACGACCAGGACCACGCAGAGGCTTCCCGTCAGTCCGAAGCGGATGCTGCTGGCGATCACCACCGCGTAGAAGGTGATCGCGAAGGTGGAGCTGAAACCGCCGGTCAAGGTGACCAGGCCGGTGGCCACCAGGATGTCCAGGGCGGTCATGGCGTACACCATGTGCCGGCTGGGCAGGTGGCGGGTGATCAGGGTGATGGTCACCGCCAGGTTGAACAGAGCCCAGCTCACCAGGATGGTATTGACCGCGACGATGTTCCTGGTCGTCGCCGTGGGGAAGTTGGCGGCGACGGCGGCGTAGATGAGGATGAGCCAGCGCCCCAGCTCGATGATCCGTTCGGTGCCGGCGCGGCGGTCGCGCTCGACCACCACCCCGATCTCGGCCGGGGCCGGACGTGCCGCAACGGGCTGGGTCCCGCGCGGGGACTCCGAAGCCTGGGCGGTAGCGATCACACGCGCACTCCTCTCACCGGCTGCCGTGATCGTAGGCGCGCGCACGGACAGGGCCTGCAACGCCCGGGTCGCAGTGCGGACGCGGGACGTCAGGCCCCGGCGGCGGGCACTGCCGCACGCGCCCGGTCTCTCAGTGGCGAGGCTTGTCGGTCGGCGTGGGGGTGGGCCGGAGCACGGGCGAGGGCGTCGGTGTTGCGAGGGGGGGCAGCCCCTGCCGCTGGAAGCCCCACTCCAGCAGGGTGCGGCCGTCCATGGAGAGGTGCGGGTCGTTCATCAGCACGCCGACGAGGCGGTGGCCGTTGCGCGCAGCGAGCATCACCAGGCAGTAGCCGGCGTCGCCGGTGTAGCCGGGCTTGATCCCCAGTGCCGCCGGGTAGATGGCGAGCAGGCGGTTGATGTTGTGGAGGCGGTAGCCCTGGTGCCCCGAGGTTGGG
>DATDHG010000021.1:0-4264 GCA_036521675.1 Candidatus Dormiibacterota bacterium | reverse complement strand
GACGCTGATCCCGTCGGCGAGCCGCCAGGGGCCGTCGTCGCAGACGGGAGAGGCGGGCGCGGTCGTGGCGGGGGCGCTCGTACTCGCCGAGGCCGTCGCGGCCGGGGCGGCGGCGAGGGTGCTGCTGCCGTGCATGGCCAGAAGGGCGCCACCGGCGACGGCGCCGACGCCGGCGAGGGTGGCGGTGATGCGGGCTGCGGTGCGAACCATGGGCGGTCTCCGTGGAAGGGATGGAGCCGCGCTCGACGGGCGGCTGCCGGGCATGCTCGGAGCCGCGGCTGAGCCGGCCCTGAGGCGGCCCTGAGGCGGCGCTGAGGCGGCGCGCCCGCGCCGCTGAACAGGCCTCGGGGCCGACCACGAAGCTGTCAGGGCCGCGTCCGTACGGACCCCGACGTCGCATCCTCTCGACGGGCCCGTCGCCTCCGCGTCCCGGAAGGTCGCGAGCCGGCGTCTATGCTCCCGGCGCCGTCATGAGCGAAAGCCCCGGTGCCATCTCCACCCTGCGCGTGCTCGCCTGGCGGCATCGCTTCGTCCTGACCCTGGGCGTGGTCCTCGCCGGAGTGGCCGCTCTCAAGCTCTTCGGGCTGGGCACCGCGCCTCCCGGCCTGTACAACGATGAGGCCTCCGTCGGCTACAACGCCTGGACGCTCGCTCATCACGGCGTGGACGAGCACGGAGCCTCCCACCCGCTCTTCTTCGAGGCGTTCGGGGAGTACAAGAACCCCGTCTACATCTATGCGCTGGCGCCGCTCACCTGGGTGCTGCCGCTGACGCCGGCGGTGGAGCGACTGCCGGCGGCGCTGTTCGGGCTGGCGACCGTGGTCCTGGTGGGCCTGCTGGCCTGGGAGCTGACCCGCCAGCGGTGGGTCGCGGTGGTGGCCCTCGTCATGGCGGCGGTTACCCCGTGGCTGGCGGTGGAGAGCCGGGTCGGCTTTGAGCAGGTGACGATGGTCATGACCCTGACCGCGGCCATCTACTGCTACGCGCGCGCCACTCGTGACGGGGCGGCGGCAGGGTGGTGGTGGGCGACCGGCGCGGCCCTGGCGGTCACCGTCTACGCCTACTCGACGGGGCGGTTGCTGGTGGCGCTGCTGGTCACCGCCATGCTGCTCGTCGACCGGCGCTGGCGGCGGCCGCAGATCCTGCGGGTCCTCCTCCCGGTGGGGGCGGCGTACGTGGTGCTCCTCCTGTGGGCCCACGCTCACCCGGGAGCGCTCACCGAGCGGCTCAACCTGGTGGGGATCAACGTCGACGGCGCCGGCCTGCCCGTGCTGGCCGGGCGCTTCCTGCGCAACTACATCACCTACTTCAACTTCCAGTTCCTGTTCACCAACGGTGACGCCTACCTGCGCCACAGCACCGGCTATGGCGGGATGCTCCTGGTGACCACCCTGCCCCTGGTCCTGTTGGGCCTGGTCACCTGTGTGCGGCGCTGGCGCGAGCCGGTGCCCCGCCTCCTGCTCGTCCTGCTGATCCTCGGCCCGGTGCCTGCCGCCCTGACCTATGAGAACACCCCTCACGCCCTGCGCAGCTCGGGGATGCTCCCGGCCCTGCTCGGTCTGATGGTCTACGGGATCGCCCAGCTGCTGCCGCTGCTGACCGCGCGCCGGCTGGTCGCGGCCGCGGTGGTGGTGGCGGTGGCGATCGACGCCGGCGGCTTCATGTTCGATCTGTTCGTGCGCTGGCCGGGACGCTCGCTGGCCTGGTTCGACACCGGCGAGCTGGCGGCCGTCCAGGACGCCCACGACCTGGCCGGCGGCCACACCGTCTGGCTCTCGACCAACCTCGACGTGCCCTACATCCAGGCGCTGTTCGCCTTTCGACCGCCGCCTGTGGCGCTGCCCTACCCGGACAACATCGGCCCGGCGCTGGCCCAGATCGGCATGGCCGAGCTGCCCGATGTCAATGGCCGCCAGCCGCAGCCGGGCGACGTGATCGTGATGACCCCCGACGAGCAACCGCCCACGGGGTCGACGCTGCTCAAGACGGAGACGGTGACCGTGGCCCCGGCCGCCGGGACGCCCGACGCTCTGCTCCCGCCCCCGGTGGAGCTGGTCCGGATCTGGAGGCGGTAGACGGGTCAGTACCCGGCGTAGTGCCGGCGCTCGACCTCGCGGGCGGTCTGCTGGGTGTTGGCCGTCCCCATGGAGACCGCGCCGTTGGGCCAGACGGTGAGGGCGGCGCCGCGGGGCTTGGTGAGGATGACCTCACCTCCCTTTATGTAGACGGGCCGATGCTTCTCCCGCGCCAGGGCCTTGGCGCGGGCGATGGGGGTGTTGTCGAGAGTACGGGAGGGCATGCGGGGAGCTTGCCAACCCCCCCATAACCGGGGGCTAAGCCCGCGACGGCTCCTACCCCGGCGGCTCAGGCCGCAGCTTCCACCAGAACTGCGGCAGCCGCCTCCCCCGGTCGACGTCCGGGCAGCTGCGTGCACAGCACCCCGGTGAGCGCGAAGACGATCACCTGGTAGAACACCGATCGCTCCAGGGCTGCGGTGAAGTTGATACCAAGCGCCTGGTTGGCCGCCTGCGCGAAGGCTGCCTCCACCGGATTGGTGGAGCCGGCGCTTGGCTGCGGGCAGCCTGATGGCACCTGCGACGGATCGGTGGCCTGGGCGCGCTGCACGAAGCAGGTCTCGAAGGTCTGCACCTGCGCGTTGATCGCCGCCGGGGGCGCCCCGGGCTGGGCGGCCACCAGGTCCGCGTGCAGCTGGGGCAGGACGGCCGCTGCCGACTGCGGACCCCGGCTGCTCAGCAGCCCGAAGAAGATGACCCCCACGATCGCGATCCCCACGGCGGCGCCGACCTGCTGCACGGTGGTGAGCACCCCGGACGCGGCGCCCGCGTCGCGTCCGGCGATCCCCGCGAGGATGATGTTGAGGATCGGCGCCACGACGAACCCCAGCCCGATGCCGCAGACCAACAGAGGCGCCGCGAGCTCGAGTCCGGTCAGCGCGGTGCCGTTTGCGTTCACGACGACGGCGATCGCGAGCATGCCCACCGCCAGGAGCGCGCAGCCCACATAGAGGATGCGCTTGCCCAGTCGCGGCGCCAGGCGGACCGACGTGACCGATGCCACGGCGGAGCCGAGCGCAAAGGGGAAAGTGGTGAGGCCGGTATGCAGGGCGCTGAAGTGCAAGCCGATCTGCAGGGTCAGGCTGAGGATGAAGAAGAAAGACGGAATCCCCGAGAAGAAGATCAGTGAGCCCATCAGCCCCAGCGTGAAGGCGCGATTGCCGAAGAGGGAGGGACGCACCAGCGGCGACCCGCCGGCGGCGGCGATGCGCCGCTCCACGAACGCGAAGAAGATGAGGATGAGCGGGCTCAACGCGATGAGCGCGAATGACCACGGCGGCCAGCCCAGCTCGCGTCCCTGGACGAGCGGAAAGACCAGACAGAACAGCGCGGCGGTCACGATCGCCACCCCGATCAGGTCGAGCTTCGCGGCATGCGGCGCACGCGTCTCGTGGAGCAGGTACCAGGCTGCCACGAGCGAGGCGATGCCCACGGGCACGTTCACCAGGAAGACGAAGCGCCAGGCCTGACCGGTGACATCGTCGCGGATGATGAGGCCGCCCACCAGCGGGCCCGTGATCGCCGCCATCCCGATCACCGAGCCGAAGATCCCGAAGGCCTTGCCCCGCTCGCGCTGGGGGAAGCTCACCTGGATCACGGACAGCACCTGGGGATACATCAGCGCGGCCATCAAGCCCTGGAGCAGCCGCGAGGCCACGAGCATCTCGGGGCTCTGGGCCAGCCCGCAGAGCGCCGAAGCGGTCGTGAACCCAGCCATCCCCAGCATGAAGAGGCGGCGGCGCCCGTGGATGTCACCGAGGCGGCCGCCCGTGATCAGGAAGACGGCATAGGCGAGCGAGTACCCGGCGATGACGAACTGCACCTGTGCGAAGCTCGCGTGCAGGTTGTTCTGGATGCTGGGGATGGCGACGTTGACGATGGAGACGTCGATCAGCACCATGAAGGTGGCCGTCAGGACGACCCCGAGCGCCAGCCAGCGGCGCGGGTCAGGGGCCGGCTCGGCGTCGACCGGCGCGGCGGCCGCGGACGTCCCGACCGTGCTGTCCTCGGTGACCGCGTCGGTCATCGGTGTCGCCCTCCTTCCATATGTGCCCGAGCAGCCTACCTCCCGCCTAGTCCGACGGGCATTCTCGTGAAGGCCAACCCAGACCGCTTGGCTTGGCCGCGTCTGTCGGACTGATGGTCTGACAGGCATGCCCGGTTTCGGGTTCAATGTGCCGCGTGTTCCC
>DATDHG010000020.1:0-18274 GCA_036521675.1 Candidatus Dormiibacterota bacterium | reverse complement strand
TCTGCGCGCCCGCCGACGGGACATCGTCGCCGCCGCGGCACGGCACGGCGCTCGGAACCTCCGAGTGTTCGGCTCTGTCGCCCGGGGCGAGGCCGACGACACGAGCGACGTCGACTTCCTTGTCGAGATGGAGGCGGGCCGCACTCTGGGCGACCTGGTGGAGCTAGAGCAGGAACTGAGCGTCCTGCTGGGCTGCCACGTGGACGTAGGGACTTCGCCGCGGCCGGCTGTCCGCGCACGGACCGAGCGAGAGGCCGTCCCTCTCTGAGGCTCCCAGACGACGCCGGCAACCTCGAGCACATCGCCGAGATGCTCGGGCGCATCGAGGGCACGCGGTCGTCAGGTCTTCGACAACGACGTCGACCTGCAGGACGCGACGCTCAGGAGGCTGCAGACCCTCAGCGAGTCGGCGCAGCGCCTTTCAGACGAATTCAAAGAGCGGCACGCCGAGGTGCCATGGCACCGGATCGCCGGCATGCGCAACAGGCTCGTGCACGCCTACTTGGAGGTCGACCTTGACATCATCTGGGACACGCTGGTAGCCGACCTGCCCGCCCTCCGCGCGGTCGTTGACGCTGAGCTCGCTCCTCTTCGCGCCGAGGAGGGCGACGCCCCCGACTGATCCGCGGACCCTGGGCATTCGGAGGCTGTGTCCTCTCCAGCATCGATCCGCGGTTGGCTTTCGTGGGAACTCAGCCACCGGTCCGGTGGGGGCCTGCTGGCCTGCTCCGCCGCGCCGCGGACCCGCTACGGCCCGCGAGCGCTGGCGTACCGGCACAGGCCATGCTGAGCCGTATGTGATCACGCGGATCGTATTCGACGCCGAATTCGCTCACGCCATCCGTACCCGTGGCCTCACGCTGACCGAGCTCGCACGACGCGCCCAGGTGAGCCTCGCGACAGCGTCCGCCGCCCTCCACCAGCGTCCCGTCAATATGCGTACGGCGCTGCGCCTGTCCCGCGCCGTCGCATCGGCTCCCATATCCCCGAGTTGGAGGCCCATCAGACGAGCGTGACAGCGGGAGACGGGACTCGAACCCGCGGCATCCAGCTTGGAAGGCTAGCGCTCTACCAACTGAGCTACTCCCGCTCGGCTTGGTCGTGTCGGTGGCCTCTCCTGAAGACCACCCCGGGGGACCGAACCAATGCCCTCGGCAGGTTCAGACGTCATCCGATCATAACGGTGAACTCGCGTCGGCGGCGAAGTGGCCGCCTGGGGCCGTCCGCAGGGCCCGGACGCCGACGCGCCAACGGTACGCACGCCGAAAGGTTCAGCCCGGCCGACCGCCGCCCTCTACCCAGAGCTCGCCGCCGGGACCGTGCTCCTTCTTGAAGATGGGAGCGCGCTCCTTGAGCGCGTCGATCCCGTACCGGCAGGCTGCGAAGGCCTCGGCGCGGTGCGCGGCTGAGGCGCTCACCACGACGCTGGCCTCCCCCACCGCCAGGCGTCCGATGCGGTGCCATAGCGCGATCGCGCTCGCCCCGGTGCCCTCGAGAGCCTCCTGGCCGATGCGTCGCATCTCGGCCTCCGCCATCTCGGCATAGGCCTCGTACTCGAGGTGGTCGACCACCCGGCCCTCGTGATGGTCACGCACCACTCCAGAGAAGGTGCAGACCGCACCGTCCGTGTCGCCCCGCACGATCCGCTCCACGTGACGGGCGTCCAGTACGGCTTCGGTGATCTGGACATGGACGGCAGAAACTAGCGGATCGTCCACGGCGCCGCCCGCGACAGGGGGGATGAAGGCGACCACGTCGCCCTGGCGAAGCTCGGTGTCCCAGCGGCAGTAGGTCTCGTTGACGGCCACCCGCACCCCGGCCGCTCCGTCGCCCAGCGCCGGGAGCGCCGGACACCACGACACCAACGCGCCCCAGAGGTCCACCGGCGTCGCCCCCGGGGCCAGCTCGCGCCGCAACGACCGTTCGCGGGCGACCTCGCGCAGGCGGCCGAACAGCAGCACCTCGACGTGCATCTGCTCCATCACAGCGCTCAAGGTTAGGGCCCGGTGCCCCGGAAGACATCCTCGCCGGCCGGGCGCAGCAGATCCGCAGCCCGCCCCTCCCCCTCCCAGCGCAACCCCCGCAGGCGCACCGCGGGTATCCCATCGGTCTTGCCCATGACCAGCTCGGCGGCCGCGGCGATCTCGTCGGCGCTGCCGATCAGGCCCGCCTGGAGCAGGTAACCCGCGCTGTCCACGAGGCCGGTGTGGTCGGTCGTGGCGGGCATGCCGGCCACGCCGACGGCGACGTTCACGCCGCCCAGCCGGAACGGCCGCCCGAAGGTGTCGGTCAAGACCACGCCCAGCGGCCCGCCCGCGGCGTCCTCGAGCAGGGCGGCGCGGAGGCCGGCGGCCGAGCGGTCGGGATCGGGAGGCAGCACGGTGACGACCTCGCCACCGGCCACGTTGCTGCGGTCCACCCCGGCGTTGGCACAGACCAGGCCGTGACGGGTCTCGCACACCAGCACGCGCGGATCGGCGCGCACGATCCGCACGGTCTCGCGGAGCACGACCTCGATGAGGCGGGGATCGTTGCCGCCGGCTTGGGCCAGTTCTCGAGCCCGCGCCGACGGTGTGATGGTGGCCAGGTCGACCAGGCAGCGCTCGGCCTTGCTGACCACCTTGTGGGTGACCACGACCACGTCGAACGGCTGGAGCGGACCGCCCAGCGCGCGCAGCCCCGCGCGCAAGCCGGCCGCCAGATCATCACCGGGCCGGACGTCGGAGAGGCCACGCACCGCCTCCAGCGTGAGCGGACCGTCCGCCCAGATCCGGGGTGCGCTCAGGGTCCGGCCACCGCGGTGGCCGGGGCCAGGCCGAGCTGACGCAGCACATGGAACGTGGCCGTCGGCCGGGGCTGCTGGAGGATTCCCGCCAGGTCGTCGGGGCGGTCGCAATCGATGAGCAGGGAGGGCAGGTCAAGGACGCGAAAGCGCAACCCCAGCGCCTCGGCGGCCAGCCGGTGGCGGCGTAGGGAGTCGGTTCCGAAGCGCCAGGGATCGACGCCGAGGGGTCGGAGCGCCGCGGCGTTGGTCCCCAGGCTCTCCGCGTCGCTGGCACAGGCCAGGAACCGGCCCCGTCGCGTGGCCTCGACGAGGAGCGCGTCGACGTCCTCCATGGACGCCAGCGGGCAGTCGGCAGCCACGGTCGCCACCGCGGTGAAGCCCTGTTCGCGGGCCCACGCCGCCCCCATGCGCACCGCGGTACTCTGGCCCGCCCCGCGTTCCCAGAGCATGGTCACCTCCAGCCTGGTGCACAGGGCGTCGACGTCGGCATCGCCGGCCACCACCACGACGCGACGGTTGCCGGCAGCGGCCACAGCGGTGCGGAGCACGTCACCGGCCATGGCCAGGGCCAGCAGGCGGCGCTGATCGGTGGCCAGCCGCGCGGCGAGACGCTGCTTGGCGCCCAACGTGGCCTTGATGGGGATGACGAGGGCGACGCCGGTCATGCGGCCAACGGTGGCGTCAGGCCGAGTGCCGCGAGCGTGCTGCGCGCCAGATCGGCAGCGGTGGCGCGGTCATCCATCATGGTCTCGGTGACCACCGCCCGCATGCCGAGGGCCTCCACGGCGACGGCGACCTCGACGTCGCGCCGGTCGACCACCATCGTCTGCACGATGTCGCTGTACAGCGAGGCGACGCCCGCGGCGCTCACCTCCACGCCCTGCCACTCCAGCATTCGCGCCGCGGGTCCCTTGACGGCCCGACCGGCGACGATGGGCGTCACGGCGATGCCCTGCGGGACCTCCCGAAGCGCCGTCCGGATCCCCGGCACGGCCAGGATGGGGGCGATGCTGATCACCGGGTTGCTCGGGCAGACGATGAGCGCGTCGGCCGCGGCCACGGCGTCGAGCAGACCGGGAGCTGGTCGGGCGTGCTCGCAGCGCTCGTAACGGATCCCCTCGATCTGGGGAGCGCAGCGCTCGCGCACGAAGTACTCCTGCAGGTGCAGCTCGCCAAGCCCCGCGCAGCGGACCCGGGTCGTCACGACTTCGTCGCTCATGGGGAGGACCCGCACTGCGATGCCCAGCGCCTCGCACTGCGCAGCGGTGATCGCCGAGAGAGGCTGACCGGTCCTCCGGCGCGCGCTGCGCCAGATGTGGGTGGCGAGGTCGCGGTCACCGAGCTGGAACCAGGTGTCCTCGCCGTAGCGCCCCAGCATCTCCAGCGCCTGCCAGGACTCGTCACGCACCCCCCAGCCGCGGGCCTCGTCGGCCAGCCCGCTCAGCCCGTAGACCACGCTGTCGACGTCGGGGGAGACCCAGAGACCGTGCCGCTCGACATCGTCGGCAGTGTTGACCACAACGGTGAGCTGAGCCGGGTCGACGACATCGATCAGACCGCGCAGAAAACGCGCCGCCCCCACCCCGCCGGCGAGCGCCACCAGGCGCGGCGGGCCCATGCGCTGGCCTCCCTGGCGCACGCGACCTCCCTCTGCCAGCTGGCTCACGGCTCTCCCTGATACCCGACGCCACCCTGGACAGCGGTGGCCGCGCCGACGGTGATCGCCGGCCAGTCTACCGCCGACCCCCGGGCTGAACGTCAGCCTCAAGGCACCCCGCCCGAACCGCGCTCGGGGGCTAGGTGATCAGGCGCTGCAGGCCTTGGCCTCGCCCGCGCCGTCCGCGGTCTGGAAGCTGTGACCGCAACCGCACGTCTTGGTCGCCTGAGGATTGTTGATCGTGAAGCCGCCACCCATCAGCGCGTCGACATAGTCGATCTCGGCGCCCTCGAGATACTGGGCGCTGTAGGCGTCGACGTACACGGGCAGACCCTCGAACTCGGTGACGTCGTCGTCCTCGCGAGGCGGGTTTTCGTCGAGCCCCATGCCGTACGAGAAGCCGGAGCAGCCGCCCGACTGGACGAACACCCGCAGTCCGATCGTGTCCTCACCGGCCTTGACGGCAAGGTCCTTGAGCTGGCCGAGAGCGGCCTCGCTGACAGTGATCATTTCGGGCTGGTTCCTGCGTGTCCTGGCGGATTCCTGTCGTGGGCCAGCGCGGCGGCCCGCTGAAACGAGTGTACGCTACCCCGCTCCCGTCGCCGCCCAAACGTGGCACGTTCGCGGCCCCTGCGGGTAGCCTGGGGCCGATGCCATCCGTCCGCCCGGGGCTGGTCGCCACCTTCGTTCTCGTCACGCTGGCGGTGGCCTCGGCGGCCATCGGGCCGCACGCGACCCACCCGGCCGTGGCCGGGGTCGCCGCCGCGCCCCCGAGCACCCACGCGTCGCCAAGTGCCGCGGTCCGGCCCGCCGAGGTCGATCCGGCGATCCCACCCGCCACGGTCCCCACATCAGTACCGAGCCCACCCGTGAGCGCAGCGCTCATCACCCCCGCCACCCCCCCGCAGCAAGCAGGGCCAGCACCACCGCCAGGCCCTGTTCACGCCGGGCCCGTGTATGCCATCGGCGACTCGGTGATGATCGACATCCAGCCCGCCCTGATCCATGACGTCGCGGGCGTCACCGTCGACGGCAAGGTCAGCCGCCAGTTCGCCACCGGGGTGCAGATCATCGCCGCGCTGCGCGCCGCCGGCCGGTTGCCTGCGGTGGTTGTCGTCGAGCTCGGCACCAACGGGACGGTCACCCCCGGGCTCTTCGACGCCATGATGGCCGCCGCGGAGGGCGCCACGACGGTGGTCTTCTGCACGGTGCACGTGCCGCGCTCCTGGGAGAGCGCCGACAACGCGACGATCCGCGCCGGGGTGGCGCGCTACCCCAACGCGAGGCTGGCCGACTGGTTCGGCCTCAGCCAGGGGCACCCGGAATGGTTTCATCCCGACGGATACCACCTCAATCCGACCGGGGCACGCGCGCTGGCCGCCCTCGTCGCCGCGACGCTGTGAGCAGGGGCGGGCGCTACCAGTAGCGCTCCTCGCGCCAGGGGTCGGCGCTGTTGTTGTAGCCGTTGCGCTCCCAGAAGCCGAGCTCGTCGTGCTCCGCCACGACGATCTCCTCGAGCCACTTGGCGCTCTTCCAGAAGTACAGCTTGGGGACCAGCGCGCGCAGCGGACGGCCGTGCTCGACAGCGAGCGGCTGGCCGTCGTGGGCCCACACCACCGCGACGTCGTCCTCGTCGGCGAACTCGCGTGGGATGCTGGTGGAGAAGCCGCGCGCGCAGCGAAACACCAGAAAGCGCGCCTGCGGCTGGGCCCCGGCACGGTCGAGGAGCTCGCGCACCCGCACCCCGGTGAAGACGTTGTCCAGGCGGCTCCACGTGGTCACGCAGTGGATGTCGCAGTGAATGTCGACATTGGGCAGCGCGGTGAGCTGATCGAAGCGCAGCGACAGCGGGTTGCTGGCGAGTCCCGTGACCCGCAGCCGCCAGCTGTCGAGGTCGGGGTACTGGGCGGCCGGTCCGTAGTGGAGCACCGGCCACTTCTCGGTCAGCACCTGGCCGGGTGGCAGCCGGTGGGGGTCGGCGAGGACCCGCGGATCGGGAGGCTTGCGGCTGAACAGGCTCACGAGCCGCAGATGGTACGCAGCGCCGGGCCGCGGCTCGAGGCTGAGGACGCGCGCTCAGCCGGCGCCGCCTGAGCGCGCTGCCTCAGCGGCATACCGCGGCAGGTGAACGTCGTCGCTGCCGGCAAAGCGCATCGCTGCGGCCACCAGCCGGTGACCGGCCACCTCCCCTATCTGACGGTGCATCTCCTGGACGGTGCGGCGGTAGCTCGGATGGCCCTGGGGCGAGCTGCGCAGCTCGATGAGGTGCATGGCCTCCCGGGCGTTGAGGCGCATCGTGTAGCGCAGGCGGTGGCCGAGGGTGACACAGTACTGGGCCTGCTCGGGGAAGCGGCCCGCCAGGCGCTCATGAGCCGCCTCGGCGCGCGCGACGGCGCCCCGCCAGCGCGCCCCCTCGCCCGCCGCCTCGACCTCCTCAGGAACCGCGGCGCCAAGGGCTGGCGTGAGCCGCTGCCAGTGGATGGTGAGCAGGCGATGGCGCTGGAGGTCGCGAAACGCGCCGTAGTCGGAGACGATCTCGAAGGTGTACTCAGCGTGCTCGAAGCCGCGGCCGGGGCGGTGGCGACGGTTGCCGCGCACGCCCACGATGGCACTGAAGAGCGCTTCGCGGCGTTCCCTGGGCAGCCGCCGCACGGCCGCCTCGACCTCGTCGTGCGGCAGCGTGGTGTGCGGCGCCAGCGCCGCCGCGAGGATGCGCTCCTCGGCGTCGCTCTCCCAGCGCAGCAGCCGCACCGAGTCGCCCCCCAGAATCGGGGCCGGCGATGGCGAGCCGGTGGCCAGGAGCTCGGCGGCCGCGGCGTCAGCAGCGGCCGCGGTCTCGCGCAGGTAGTCGACCCAGGCGCCACCGCGGTCGGGACGGTCCAGCCTGGTGAGGAAGTCGGGGATCACCTGCTGGAGCGCGCCGGCGACCAGCTCCGCGTAGCCGTTGGCCTCGGGAAGCGGATGGGCGCGCAGGCGCATCACCAGCTGCTCCATGGCCTGGGGGCTGCCGAAGACGCCGACGTTGCTGACCGTCCCGGCGGGTAGGAGAGCGCGACAGATGTCGAGGCTCAGCGCCCGCAGCGCGCGGGCGCGGGCCCGCACATCGGGCTGGACGGGCAGGGTGCGATCGAGATGGGCGCGCACGGGCTCGAGGCAGGCGGCATAGGCCTCGAACAGCGCGTCCATCGCCTCCGCGTACACCGAGCCGAGGTCGGAGGCCATGAGCTGCGGATCGAGGTGGTAGCGGTAGCGCCCGTCGCGGCGGTCGCTGTAGGCGATATAGCGCGTCGATTGCTCGAGGTAGCTCGCGAGCCGGCCCCACTCGATGGCCTTGGCGAGCGGCTGCGAGACCTGCTCGCAGGCCAGGTGGACGCCCGCCAGTTGGGCGACCGAGTCGTCGCCGTATTCGGCAAGGACTCGACTGAAGAGATCGCCGGCGCGCGCCTCCCCGAGCCGCGCGGAGTTGGCCGCCGCCCTCTCCGCTCCAGCGCCGAGGTCGCCGGCGAACTCGTCGATGAGCAGCCGCCGCAGCGACTTGGGGCTGCGGCTGTAGCGCGCGAAGAGCGCCGCCGCAGTGACCGGGGGCAGGTCCACCAGCGCGAACGCCGGGGCCTCGAGCGAGGTGACATGGCGCTCGAGCACCGACCGCTCCGCGGGCACAAAGCTCTCGACGTGGTAGCGGGCGAACATCTGCTCTCCCGACTCTAGTGACCCGCGTCCGCCCGCGCTGGACGTCCGGGGAGCAGGGCCCGACACCACCCTACAATCCGACCACGTCATGACCGAGCTGGCCGACCCCCCGCGCCCTGCGCCCAGCCCGGCCCCCCAGAGCCTGGACAGCCCAGCTGCGGAGCCCGCGCTCCGGCCCCGCTTCCTCGCCGACATCTACGAGGACGCCAGCCGCTGCAACAAGTGCTCGCTCTGCCAGGCGGTGTGCCCCACGTACGTCGTCAACCCCGTGGAGTGGGAGACCGCGCGCGGCCGCGTGTCCCTGGTCCGGGACGCCATCGAGGGCCGGCTGGAGCTGCGCGACATCGCCGACGGGCCACTGAGCACCTGCCTGGCCTGCAACAACTGCATGGCGGCGTGCGCCCCGGGGGTGCCCACGGCCGAGATCGTGACCAGGGCGCGCCAGGAGCTGCAAGCGCAGGAGGGGCACCCCTTCGGGCAGTCCGTGGCGCTGCGCGGGATCCTCCCCCACCCCATCATGCTCCGCCTCGTCCATGGCCTCGGCCGGGCCGCCGAGGTCACTGGCGTTCTGCCCCTGGCGCGGCGAGGCGGCTTGACCCGCTGGATGGGCCTCGCGGGCGCCTTCGCCGAGCACCTGGGCCCATTGCCCGCGCGCACCGCGTACCGGCGGGCCAAGGGTCTTCCCGGTCCGCCCGCACCGGCGCGCGGCCGGCTCGGCTTTGTCATGTGCTGCTATCAGAACGTGGCCGCCCCCGAGGCCACCGAGGCCACGCTGCGAGTGCTGGCCGCCAATGGCTATGAGATCGTGGTCCCGACGTTGGGCTGCACCGGTCTCCCTGCGAAGAGCCTCGGTGACCGCGACGCCATGCTGGAGATGGCGCGCAAGACCGTGGCCGTGCTCCGCGAGCACCGCGTCGACGCGCTGGTCGGCGACGTCGCCTCCTGCACCATGCATGTGCGCGATTTCGGCCGCCTCCTCGATGACGACCAGTACTTCAGCGCCGACGCCCGCCGCCTGTCGCAGTCGCTGCGCCTGGCCAGCGACCTGCTCGCCGACGCCGGCCTGCTCGCCCCGCTGGGCCGGTTGCGGTTGACGGTGGCGATCGACGAGCCCTGCGCCCTCGCTCACGGCAGCGCCGAGCGCAGCGCCCCGCACCGGCTGCTGAGCCAGGTGCCGGGGCTGCGGCTGGTACCCCTCGAGGAGGCGGCGATGTGCTGTGGCGGTGCCGGCGCCTACTTCCACTCCCAGCCCGAGCGCAGCACCGCCATCCTCAGCCGCAAGTTCGAGCATGTCGTCGCCAGTGGGGCCGAGGCCCTGGTCACCGAGAACATCTCCTGCCTCAACCAGCTGCGCGAGGGCGCCCGCCGCCACGCGCCGCATGTGCGCGTGCTCCACGTCTTCGAGGTGCTTCAGGCCAGCATCGAGGGCGCGCAGCGCCGCCTCGCCGCGCGCGAGCGCTAGGAGCCCGCCTCCAGATGGCGCAGCGCCCACCCACCTCGTCGCTCTCCCGGGCCTTCGGGGAGTCCGTCATCCGCGAGATGACGCGCCGGATCATGGAGGCGCACGGGGAGTCAGGCATCAACCTCGCGCAGGGATTCCCCGACTTCGCTGCCCCCCAGGTCATCAAGGATGCCGCCTGCGCGGCCATCCAGGCCGACGTCAACCAGTACGCGGTCACCTGGGGCGATCCGAAGTTGCGCCTGGCGATTGCCGACAAGTACGGCCGCAACTACGGGCTCGGGGTCGATCCGCAGGCGGAGGTCACCGTCTGCTGCGGGGCCACCGAGACCATGGTGGCGACCCTCCTGGCCATCCTCGAGAAGGGGGACGAGGTGATCATCCTCGAGCCCTTCTACGAGAACTACGGCCCCGACTGCCTGATCAGCGGCGCGCAGCCGCGCTACGTGCCGCTGCGTCCCCCCGACTGGGCGCTCGACCTCGACGAGCTGCGGGCGGCCTTCACCGACCACACCCGGGCGATCATCCTCAACACTCCGCACAACCCCACGGGCAAGGTCTTCTCGCGAGCGGAGCTGGAGGTGGTGGCCGAGCTGTGCCTCGCCCACGACGCGCTCTGCATCACCGACGAGATCTACGAGCACCTCGTGTACGAGGGGACCCACATCCCGATGGCCACGCTGCCGGGGATGCGGGCGCGGACGGTCACGATCAGCGGGCTGAGCAAGACCTACAGCCTGACGGGGTGGCGGGTCGGCTGGGCCGTCGCGCCCCCCGAGATCACCGGCGCCATCCGCAAGCTGCACGACTTCCTGACCGTCGGCGCCGCCGCGCCCCTGCAGGTGGCGGCAGCGGCGGCGCTGCGGCTGCCCCAGGACTACTACGACGGACTGCTCGCCGCCTACCGCGAGCGTCGCGACCACATCATGGAGACCCTCGACCTGGCCGGCTTCGCCGCCATCCCACCCGCGGGCGCCTACTACGTCATGACCGACGTGGGCGCACTGGGAAGCGGCGATGACCTCGCCACCGTCGACGACCTGATCACCGAGGCGGGAATCGCCACTGTGCCGGGCAGCAGCTTCTACGCCGACGCCGAGCTGGGCCGCTCCCAGGTGCGCTTCGCGTTCCCCAAGCGGATGGAGACCCTGGCCGCGGCGCGGGATCGCCTGGTGCGGTGGAGCGCGAGCCGGGCCCGGCCCCACGCCGTGCAGACGGCGCCGAGCGCGCGCTGAGCGCACGGCTGGGGCGGGGCGGCTGACCCTGGGCCGTGATCTCAGCCGAGGGCGGCGAGCATTGCCTCTGAGGGCATCGCGATGCAGGTGAAGGAGGGCGTGTCGCGCACGGTGTGGGTCGAAGCCTCGCTGCCGCGCATCTCCTGGACGAGGTCGAGGAAATCACTCACGGAATCGCTCTCGAAGGCGACCACGAACTCCTGGTCGTCGAGGCCGAAGCTGTACGTGGTGTTGATCTTCACAGACGGGTAGCGGTGCCCCGTGGCGATGTGCTCGTCCATCTGCCGCTGGCGCTCGGCCGCCTCCAGCCGGTACCACGCCCTCGTCTTCACGAACGGGTAGACGAAGAGGAAGCGGCGGCCCCCCGGGACGATCACCAGCCGGTTGCTCCTTCCCTCCTGGCCGGCGTGCTCGTGCTTGTCGACGTACATGCTCCGCTTGGTCATCGAGAAGTAGTGATGGGGCATCGACAGCCAGCCGCCCAGTCGGGTGGCGTTGAGGGCCGCGCTGAGCTGGTGGAAATGGTCGATATTGTCGGAAACGTACCAGACCATGAAGTCGGCATCGCCCCTCGTGCCCACCAGGCTGTAGGTGCGCAGCACGGCCCCCGGCCGCGCTGCCGCGACGCCAAGCACGCCGGCCACCTCGGCACGGTCGGCGGCGCGCTCCTCGGCAGTCCGCGTGCGCCGCCACCCCGGGTCGACGGCGAAGAAGGCGAAGCGGACGAACTGACGGGTGATCGCCTGCCGCTGGGTGGCCTCGCGCACCATCAGCGGACCCGGGATCTGCTCTATGGCCATGGCTGACGACTGCGCCTCCTGGTGCCTCAGCGGGCGTGTTCGCGGGAGAGCGGGACGGTGTGGCCGCAGCGCCGGCAGGCCCAGCCGTGGCCGCGCCGGGCGACGGAGCGGCCGTCGTCGAGGGTGATGAGCACGTCGGGTCCGTCCAGTTGCCACCAGGCGCTGGGATCGCCCGCCGCCGGGGCGTTGGGCTCGCGGCCCTTGGTCGTCCGCCCACACCCCTCGCAGCGGAAGGGCGGGGAGTTGATGAGCATGGTGGGCCTGGGCTCGATTATAGGGAGCGGTCGTCTGCGTTCTGATCGCTCACCGCATCGCCCGGCACGGCGGCGACCATACCGGGTCGACCGACCGCTCAGCCCCCGGGAACCTCGACCCCGATGACCTCGCCGGTCGCCTTGCCACCCTCCCATAGCAGCCGCGGCGGCTTACCCGCGGCGACGTCGAGGAACAGCACCCGGCTGCCGGTGGCGACCACCAGCCCGCCATCGGGAGCGCCTGCCAGCGAGCGGGGTTGCAGGCCTGCCCCGACCGCGCCGCGCAGCGTCATGGTCGTGGTGTCGAACACGGCGACCCCCGCGGGAGTGGCCGCGTACACCGTGCGTCCATCGGTGCCCAGAACGGCGGCGCCGTCGACGGGCGTGCAACACAAGCCTCCCGGGGGGCCGTCGAGCAGCGCCCCCGGCACCGCCACTCGGACACTGCGCTGCATGCCGGGGATACCGTTGAGTTGCAATACCGCGAGGTTGCCGGTGGCGCCGTTGACCGCCACTGCGGTGCCCTGAGTACCGGCCAGCAACGACCAATAGCCCTCGTGACCGGAGGTCGGAGTGCCCGGGATGTCGACGCAGATCGCGAGGTTGTCCTGGTTGAGATCGAGCGCATGGATGAAGGCGCCCTTGGAGCCGTCGGCGTAGAGCGTGAACTGCCAGCTCCCGCCGCCGAGGAACGCTCGGGCCACTCCCACCCCCGTCATCGTCGACTCGGTTTCACCCTTGGCGACGATCACGGTGGGATCGAGCCGGTCGCTCACCAGGTCGTACCGGCGGACGTGGTAGGAGCGGCTCGGCGTGGCGGTGAGGTCCTCGATCAGGAAGAGGTTGGTGCCGTCAGCGTTGACGCCGTCGTAGCGCCAGCTTCCCGGGAGGCGTATGAGCGACGGGGCGCGGGACAGGCCACGGTCGACCACCGCGAAGCTGCTCTCACCGATGGCACCCGCCGCGGTGCGGTCCTGATGGGCGAGCACCAGCACCCGGCCGTCGGGAGTCAGCGGCGCCACATTGCCCGCATCCATGGTGGGCATGGCCACGGGGTAGGGCAGGTGGAGCGATGCGCTCACCCGCCCCGTCGCCGGGTCGACCGCGCTGAGCAGCGTGCCCGCACCCTGGGGGACGGCTCGATAGACATGGCGTGAGTCGGCGCTCGGCAGACCGGCGGGAATCGAGCGCAGGACCCCGCCCCCGCTGGGATCGATCACCGTGAACGAGGACGACGCATCGGAGCCGGCGCTCTGCACCCACACCTCATAGGCGCGGGCGGCCGATCCACCGTTGCCCGCCCCGGCGGATCTGACGCTGGTGGTCGCGGGCGAACCGGCGCACCCGGCGAGGACGGTGCTGACGCCCAATATGCCGGCGATGGTGAGCCAGGGCGAGCGGTGCATGGCGTGTACCTCCACCGCCACTACACCGGCACGGCGACCGAGGTTCCTAACCGGCGCGGGGCGCTCAGTGCATCGAGTGGGCGATCGCCAGCGCCTGCTCCCTGGTCTGCGTGCCTTCGATGCGCAGCAGCAGGTTGCCGTGCTGCCAGATCAGGGTGTTGGTGGCCAGGCGCAGATCGTCGATCTGCACATCGCCGTTCTGCTCGTGGTAGCCCACGGAGTGCGGGGTCCCCGCGATCCAGTAGCCGGGGTCGCCATCGACCTGCACCGGCTCGATCGTGGCATCTGAACCCACGAACTTGCCGAAGAACTCGGGGGCGAGGTCGCCGCGAAACTCGGTGATGAGGATGGCCACGCCGGAGTCACCGATGGCCGGCGGCCGCCCTGGCCCAGCGCGGTACGCCAGGCTCAGCGCGCCGCCGGTGGGCGGCCGCCGGACGAAGACGCCGTCGGGAGCCGGCAGCGCGCCGGGCACCAGGGGCGTGAAGGCGAGCTGAGCCCTGGCCGCAGGCAGCGAGGTCGGCTCGCCCAGCGAGAGCCCCGCGCCCAGACCGGCCGGTGACGGCGTGGCCGTGGGCGGCCGCGGTGTGGGGGTGGGCACCGTCCTGGGCTGCTCGATGACCACGCCCCGCAGCCCCAGGAACCCGGCCACCGCGGTGCGCACGGGGGTGACCAGGCCGGTCACCGCGAGCAGCACCGCCAGGGCCGCGGCCAGGCGGACCCGCCAGCTGCGCCAGCGCGCCCTCGCCACCGGTGGGATCGGCGCCCTCGGCGGTGCCACGCGAATCGCGGCGGTGACGCGCGCACGCAGCTCTGCCGCCGGCGTCGCTGGGTACTCCATCGTCGCGGCCAGCGCCGCCAGCCGCTCCTCCAGCGTGACGGATCGCTCAGCCACAGTCGCTCTCCAGCCGCTGCCGGAGGTGGGCGAGGGCGCGCGAGAGGCGCGACTTCACCGTTCCCTCGGCGCACCCCGCGACCGCCGCGGTCTCGCTCACGTCGAGTCCCATGAGGTGGCGCAGGACCACGACGACCCGCTCCTCCTCGCGCAGCGCCGAGATCGCGCGGAGGAGCGCGGTGCGCTCCTCCGCGGCCTCGACCTCCGCCTCCGGCGACGGGGCCGCGTCCCCGGTGCGAAGGCTTGCGGCGAACTGGAGGGCCAACCCGTGCCGGCGGGTCGCAGCGCGCCGCCGGTTGCGCGCGGCGTTGCCCACGATGCGCAGCAACCAGGGTCTGAAGGGCGCGCCCGGACGGAACCTGCCGAGAGCGGCGTGGGCGGAGATGAAGGCCTCCTGGGCCGCGTCCTCGGCGTCGGCGGCGGACCCGCACACGAGAAAGGCGGTCCGAAAGGCCAGGTCGCTGTACATCTCGACCAGCTCCCCGTAGGCATCGACGTCACCCTGCCTCGCCCGCTCGACGAGGCCTGCGTCCTCCGTTGGTCGGCCCTCCACGGATCGGCACTGTGCTCCCTACACCACAACGGTGGGTCAGGTTCCTAGAATCACCGCCCAGAGTGGCAACGAGAGCGGCGACGGCGACCGCGAGCCGAGCGGCGACCAACGGGCGGGTGGTCGCTCACCTCACCCCCGAAGAGCGAACGGCGCGGGGCAAGGCGGCCCGGACTGAGGTGCCGCGTTCGAGCCACGCCGGCTTCGAGGCGCTTCCGACGCGGCGAGACCCGATCGACATTCTCGAGGAGCAGGCGGTCACGCGGGTCCCGGAGCTCGTGCCGATCCGCTATGGACGCATGCTCACGTCTCCGTTCGCCTTCTTCCGGGGCGCGGCCGCCGTCATGGCGGCCGACCTGGCCGGCACTCCCCGCTCCGGGCTGTGGGTCCAGGCGTGCGGCGACGCCCACATGTCCAATTTCGGCGTCTACCGTTCACCGGAGCGCCGGCTGGTCTTCGACATCAACGACTTCGACGAGACGCTGCCCGGTCCCTGGGAGTGGGACGTCAAGCGGCTCACCGTGAGCCTGGCCATCGCCGGCCGTGACAACGGCTTCGATGCGGCGCAACGCGCCCGCGTCGTGCTGGACACCGTGCGCGCCTACCGCGAGGCGGTGAACCAGTTCGCCACCATGCGCAACCTTGACGTCTGGTATGCACGGCTCGATGCCGATGATATCCTCCGTCAGTTCGGGGCAGGCGTTGCTGCAGCGCGGCTCAAGGCGGCCCAGAAGGTCCTCGACAAGGCCCTGGGGAGCGACAGCCTGCAGGCGTACGCGAAGCTGACCACCGTGGTCGACGGCAAAGCCCGGTTCATCAGCGATCCGCCCCTGTTGGTGCCCATCGAGGAGCTGGTCACCGACGAGCAACGGGAGCACCTGGAGGAGACGCTTCGCGCCGCGCTGCGGGCCTATCGGCGCACGCTCCCCACCGACCGGCGGCACCTGCTGGAGACCTTCGAGTTCGTCCAGGTGGCGCACAAGGTCGTCGGCGTGGGGAGCGTCGGCACCCGCGCGTGGATCGTGCTGATGCTGGGTCGCGACCAGACCGACCCGCTGCTTCTCCAGGTCAAGGAGGCGCAGATGTCGGTGCTGGAGCCGTACACCGGGCGCAGCGAGTTCACCAACTCCGGGCAGCGCGTGGTGGCCGGTCAGCACCTCATGCAGGCGACGAGCGACATCTTCCTGGGCTGGCAGCATCTGCTCGGTCTCGACGGCGTGGAGCGCGACTTCTACACGCGACAGCTGCGGGACGGCAAGGGCTCCGCGGTCGTCGAGGCGATGGTGCCGCCGGGCATGGCGGCGTACGGTCGCGCGTGCGGCTGGACCCTGGCGCGGGCGCACGCTCGCTCCGGGGACCGCGTCGCCATCGCGGCGTACCTGGGGCGCAGCAACGTCTTCGACCGCGCCATGGTCGACTTCTCCGAGGCCTACGCCGACCAGAACGTCCGCGACCATGCGGCCCTGGCTGAGGCCGTCCGCTCCGGCCGCGTGGAGGCGAAGTCGGGCCTCTGACGCCGGATCAGCCGGCGCTGGTCAGGGGCACGCCGACAGGTTCCTCTTCGGCATGCGCCCTCGTCAGGGAGACGACCCCGATGACTGTGACCGCGAGCCCGAGCGCACTGCCCAGGAGCGCACCGTTGCCATGCGCCAGCGTTTCCCCGAACACCCACAGCCCGAGCGCCACGCTGACCAGGAGGTTGGCCACGTTGACGCTCGCGATCGCCGGCGCGAGCACTCCGGTCTTGAGGGCGGCTTGCTGAATGACCGCGCCACCGATGGAGACCACGACCAGCGCGTAGGTCGACCACTGCCCGAGGAGGAAGCCCAGCCCGTGACCGAGCTGACTGGTGAACTCCTTGTCGAGAGCGGCGGCCAGACCGAATGCGGCCCCTGCGGCCGTGCCGAGCAGCCCCGCGACCAGCGCGGGGCTGCGCCCGCGCGCCCATACCATCGCCCCGACGACGATCACGAGGGCCAACCCGGCCCCGGTGATCCAATTCTGGGCAGGAGGCGAGCTGACGCCACCCTGGGGGTTGCTGAGCCTCAGAAACAGGACCAGTCCCACGATCACGGTCACCGCTCCTATGACCTCCCGCCAGCCGACCTGCTGGGAGGTCAGCCAGACGCCGAGCGGGAGCGCGATCACCACGCTGAGGGTCAGGACGGGCTCGACCTGAACAACGGTGCCGTTGCTCAGGGCCGCCAGGTGGAGCACGCCGCCGGCAATCATGAAGACGCCACCGAGCAACCAGGCAGGCCGGCTGAGGATCTGGACATAGAAGCGAGGGTCGGAGGCTTCGGCCGGCGTCTGCAGGGTGCCGCGCTGCTGGAGCGTGGTCCCCATCGCGAAGCTGAACGCGGCGGCGAATGCGAAGGCGAAGGTCATCGAGTTTTAGACAGGTCAGGCGGGTCGGTAAGTTCCGCGCTATGTGCCTGAGGCGGCCATGCTAATCGCGAGCGTACCAGCTTTCGGCCAACATGAGCACAAATTAGCGACTACTTCAGGGTGTTCACGGCGCGGGCCACCACCAGCAGCGCCACCACAAAGGATAACGCCTCCTGATGCATCATCATGAGCTTGGCCCAGGTTCGTATCGCGGAGACGTCGGTCGGACTGAAGGCGGTCGCGGTCGTGAAGGAGAGGTGAAGATAGTCGAAGAACTTCGGGTAGCAGTCGGCGCCCACGTACTCCGGGTTGTTCATCTCGGGGAAGATAAAGGGCTCCCCTGCCCAATCCGTGGGTGAGTTGAGGGTTTGTTGAACGAGTTACTGGCCTATGCGTCCGTCAATCCGCTCACGCAACAGATCGGCGTGACCGAGGTGGCGGGCGTACTCGTGGATCATTTCGAGCAGCACCTCGCGCAGCGAGATCGGCCCTTGCCCCTGGAAAACGCCACTGCGATCGCTGCCGGTGATGTCGAGACTGGGTGACCCGGCCACGAACCGCTCGGCGAAGTCCACCTCTGCTCGCCATGCGTCCCACGCCCCCGCAACCACCTGGGGGTCGGGAACAGCGCCGTCGAAATCCCCGTCACGGTCGGTGTCGGAGCAGAACAGCCGGGGTGCGTCCTGTCCCGCCATCACGTTCCGGAACGTATGACGCTCCATCTCCGCCAGGTGTCGTACCAGCCCCAGGAGCGACATGGTCGACGGCTCGACGGAGCGCCGCGCCAGAGCCGCGGCATCAAGACCTGAGCACTTCATCTCCAGTGTGAGGCGTACGCAGCGCAGGCACTCGACCAGCGCGGTGCGCTCGTCGCCCAACGTTGGTCCGTTCTCACGCGGGTCGTCCTTGAGATCGATAAACATGTCGGCTCGTCGGGTCGTGGCCATGGCCGCAATTGTGGGTCTTCTGCCCGATCCGGGTGTGAATCAGCGATGATCGAGACCGCCAGCAGTAGGAAGATGACCACGAAGAACAGCCAGGGGGCCTCACCCGTTCTGAGCTGCAACGGCAGCGTGGCGCGCAACACTCCGGTGGCCAGGACTGCGAGCGCCATCCTCCAGCGCCGTTCGCCCAGCCTGGCCGGCGACCGGCCTC
>DATDHG010000019.1:0-7218 GCA_036521675.1 Candidatus Dormiibacterota bacterium | reverse complement strand
TCGACGATCTGGAGGAGCTCGCTGCGATCGCCTCGCGTGCAGGCCACCTTGACGAGGATCAGCTCGCGGTCGACGATGGGGTCCTCGGTGATGTCGCTGATCTTGATGACCTCGATCAGCTTGTAGAGCTGCTTGACGGCCTGATCGGCCTGGGCACGACCGACGTCGATTGCGATGGTCATGCGCGACACGGTGGGGTCATCGGTCTCGCCGACACTGAGTGAGGTGATGTTCATGCCCCGGCGGCGAATCATGCTCGACACTTTGTTGAGCACCCCGGGGTGGTTCTCGACGAGCAACGAGAGCAGGCGGTGGGTGGTGGTCATGGTCAGAAGCCCGCCTCGACGATCTCTTCGACGAAGTCGGGAAGACCCTTGCCCAGGGGCACGATGGGTCGCACGTTGGCCTCGGGGTCGATGACGAACTCGCCGATGCAGGGTCCGGGATGGGCCGCCATGCGGTCGAGGATGGCCCCCACCTCACTGGCCTTGTCGGTGCGCCACCCGGGCATGCCGAAGGCGTCGGCGAGCTTGACGAAGTCGGGGCCGACACGCAGGTCGACCGCGCTGCGCACGCCCTCGTAGTAGTCGTCCTGGAACTGACGGACCATGCCCAGCGAGTGGTTGTTGAGGATGACGATCTTGACGTCGAGGTTCTCCTCGACGGCGGTGGCCAGCTCCTGCATGGTCATCACGAAGCCGCCCTCACCGGCGACACACCACACCGCCTTATCGGGCCGCGCCCGCCGCGCCCCCAGGGAGGCCGGGAAGCTGAAGCCCATGGTGCCGGCGCCGCCGCTGTTGAGGAACAGCCCGCTGGTGCGGTAGTCCCACCACAGCGACGCCCAGATCTGATTCTGGCCGACGTCGGTGACCACGATGGCCTCGCTGTCGCAACGCCGGTACATCTCCACCAGCACGTCCTGCGGCTGGAGCACGCCGGTGTTGGTGCGGTAGCGGATCGGATGCTCCTCCTTCCAGCGCGAGACCTGCGTCAGCCAGCTGTCCAGCCGCTTGGGCTCGACGAGCGTGGCCAGCTCGCCGAGCACCTGCTTGGCGTCGCCGACGATGGGCAGGGTGGGCACCACGTTCTTGCCGATCTCGGCCGGATCGATGTCGATGTGGATGATGTGGTCCACCTGGGGGGCGAAGCTGTCCAGCTTGGTTGTGACCCGGTCGTCGGCGCGCATCCCCACCATCATCAGCAGGTCGCAACCGAGCACCGCCTTGTTCGTGTAGCCCGCCCCCATGAAACCCACCATGTGCAGGCTGAGCTCGTCGCCCACCGGGTAGCTGCCCGTGCCGAGCAGGGTCCAGCCCACGGGCATGCAGGCCCGGCGCGAGAGCTCGAGCAGCTCGTCCTCGGCCTGGCTGATCAGCACCCCGCGGCCGGCCAGGATCACCGGCCGCTGGGCCTCGTCGATGAGCTTGGCGGCGCGCCGGATCTGCAGAGGGTTACCGCGGATCGTCGGGTTGTAGGAGCGCAGCTTGATGGGACCCTGGGGCCAGAGGAAGGCGTGCTTCTGCGCCTGGATGTCCTTGGGCATGTCGATGACCACCACCCCGGGGCGCCCGGTGCGGGCGATGTGGAAGGCCTCGCGCACCACTTGGGCGACGCTGCCGATGTCCTGGATCAGGTAGGAGTGCTTGACGATGGGCATGGTCACGCCGATGACATCGGACTCCTGGAAGGCATCGGTGCCCACCGCGATGGTGGCCACCTGTCCGGTCACCACGACCAGGGGCACGCTGTCGTACTGCGCGGTGGCGATCCCGGTCACGCAGTTGAGCGCCCCCGGTCCGCTGGTGGCGAACACCACGCCCACGCTGCCGCGGCGCGCCCGCGCGTAGCCGTCGGCCATGTGCGTGGCGCCCTGCTCGTGGCGCGCCAGGATGTGGTGGACGTCGGGGAACTTGGGCAGGTGGCGGTAGAGCCAGAGGTTGGCGCCGCCGGGATACCCGAAGATGGTGTCGACGCCCTCGCGGCGCAGGCTCTCCAGGAGGATCTCCGCGCCGGTCACGACGTCGCCGTCGTTGATCACCACAGCTTCGATGGGCGTCGGGGCGGCGCGATCGTCGGTCCTTGCAGGACCGCTGGCGATGGTCATGGGGGGCTGCCTCCTGATAAAGAAAATCCCTGCGTCTCAGCTGTCTGCTGGGACGAGGGATCAACCCCCGCGGTACCACCCGGCTTGGCCGCACGTCCCTCCACCTCCCGGGCGACCCGGATCAAGGCTTCGAGACGAGCGGCCCACTCGTCGGCGCTGCTATCGGACGCCACCCCGGCCCGGTCTACCGACCTCTGCGGTGGTGACCGCAGACGGCTCTCGACGCTCCCCGCCCCGGGTCACGGAGCGGGTCGGACTGCTCGGGGGCGAGTTCGGGACCGCGCTGGCTGCCGGCTTCCACCACCCCCGGCTCGCTGGGTGCCGCTGGGCGACCCCTACTACTCCCCGTCAACGCATATTCAAATGTGTGAGCCGACAGGATACGGGGCCCCGCCCGATGACGCAAGGCAGCACGCCGCCCGCTACGTCGTGACCGCACCCCCCGCAGCCGATGACACCGCGGCCGCGTACTTGGCGAACACCCCCTTCTCGTAGTGCGACACGGGCGGCGACCACGTCGCCAGGCGGGCCGCCAGCTCCGCTTCTGACAGCTTGACGTCGAGCCGCCGCCGGTCCACGTCGATGACCACGGTGTCGCCGTCGCGCAGGGCGGCGATGGGCCCGCCCACGGCCGCCTCGGGAGCCACGTGCCCCGCCATCAGGCCGCGCGTCGCCCCGCTGAAACGGCCGTCGGTGATCAGCGCCACCGTCTCGCCGAGGCCCTGTCCGACCACGGCCGCGGTGACGCCGAGCATCTCGCGCATCCCGGGCCCCCCGCGCGGCCCCTCGTAGCGGATCACGATCACGTCCCCGGGGACGATGCGCCGCTCGCGCAGCGCCGCCATGGCGTCCTCCTCCCGCTCGAAGACGCGCGCCGGCCCGCGGTGCAGGGGGCGCTCGTGCCCGGCCACCTTGACCACCGCCCCGTCCGGCGCCAGCGAGCCGTGCAGGATCACCAACCCGCCGGTTGGCTTGAGGGGGGCGGCGACGGATACGACCACCTCCTGCCCCGGCGTCTCCGGAGCGGACGCGCACTCCGTGCCCAGGGTCCGCCCGCTGGTGGTGAGCTGGCCGCCGTCCAGGAGCCCCGCCTCGAGCAGACGCCGCGCCACCAGCTGGACGCCGCCGGCGCGGCCCAGGTCGATCGCGGTGAAGCGGCCGCTGGGCTTGAGGTCGGCGATGATCGGCGTGCGCGCGCTGATGCGGTCGAAGTCGTCGATGGCCAGCGGGACTCCCGCTTCGTGGGCGATGGCCAGGAGGTGGAGGACGGCGTTGGTCGACCCTCCGGTGGCGGCCACTCCGGCGATCGCGTTGTGGAGCGAGCCCGTGGTCAGCAGCGAGCGCGCCGTCTGACCGCGCTCGAGCATGTCGACCACCCCGCGCCCGGCCGCCTCCCCCACCGCCGCCTTGTCGGGGTCGAGGGCGGCCACACTGGCCGAGCCGATCGGCGACAGACCCAGGAACTCCATCACGAGCGCCATGGTGTTGGCGGTGTACTGCCCACCGCACGCGCCCGCACCCGGGCAGGCGACGTCCTCGAGCTCGCGCAGGGTCGCGTCGTCGATGCGTCCGGCCTCGAGCGCGCCGATGGCCTCGAACACGTCCTGGACGGTGACGTCGCGGCCGCGGAAGCGGCCCGGGGCGATCGACCCGCCGTAGAGCACCAGCCCGGGGATGCCGAGGCGGATCAGGCCCATGGCCGAGCCCGGGATGGTCTTGTCGCAGCCGACCAGGCAGATCAGCGCGTCGAAGGCGTGGCCGCGGGCGACGAGCTCGATCGAGTCGGCGATCAGCTCGCGGCTGATCAGCGAGGCCTTCATCCCCTCGGTGCCCATCGTGACGCCGTCGCTGATGGAGATCGTGTTGAACTCGAATGGCGTGCACCCCGCGGCGCGGATCCCGCGCTTGACATGCTCGGCGAGATGGCGCAGGTCGAGGTTGCAGGGCATGGTCTCGACCCAGGTGTTGGCCACCCCGATGTGGGGGCGGTAGAGCTCGGCGTCGCTGAAGCCCGTGCCCTTGAGCATCGCGCGCGCAGCCGCACGGTCGGGCCCGTCGACGAGGGTGCGACTGCGGTGGCGCGGATCCACCGGTCAGCGGGTGAGAAGCGCGGTCGACGTGGGCAGCCAGGCCGAACGCCGCGCCTCGTGGGCAGCGATCGCGGCCTCGTGCTCGAGCGCTATGGCGATCTCGTCGAGCCCCCCGAGCAGGCGCCGCCGCGACTCGGCGTCGATCTCGATGGGCAGGCGCTCACCGGCGAACTCGACCAAGCCGGCCTCCAGGTCCACGACGGCGCGCAGCCCGGGCGCTTCGCGGGCGGCGTCCATCCAGCGCTCCACCACCGCCTCGGCCAGGCGCACCGGCAGCACCCCGACGCGCAACGCGTTGTTGGCGAAGATGTCGCCGAACGAGGCGGCGATCACCGCCCGCACCCCGTAATCCTGCAGCGCCCAGACGGCGTGCTCGCGCGAAGAGCCGCAGCCGAAGTTGCGGCCGGCCAGCAGGATGGGCGCGTGCCGCCAGGGCTCTCGGTTGAGCTCGAAGGCGGGGTTCTCGGTGACCCCGTCACCCAGGTAGCGCCAGTCGAAGAACAGGCAGGGCCCGTAGCCGCTGCGCTCGATCCGCTTGAGGAACTGCTTTGGGATGATCTGGTCGGTGTCGACGTTGGGCCGGTCGAGCGGGGCGGCCACGCCTTCGACGCGCGCGAAGCGCTCCATCACCGGGCCCCGGCTGCGACGCCTGCGCCCTGTTCGCGCACGTCGACGAAGTGCCCGGCCAGCGCCGCCGCCGCCGCCATCGCGGGGCTCACCAGGTGAGTGCGCCCGCCCCGGCCCTGGCGGCCTTCGAAGTTGCGGTTGCTGGTGCTGGCGCAGCGCTCGCCCTCGGCGAGCTTGTCGGGGTTCATCGCCAGGCACATCGAGCACCCGGGCTCACGCCAGTCGAAGCCCGCGTCGCGGAAGAGCTGGTCGAGCCCCTCGGCCTCGGCCTGCCGTTTCACCGCCGCCGACCCCGGCACCACCATCGCGCTCACGCTGGCGGCGACGCGCCGGCCACGCACCACCACCGCCGCCGCACGCAGATCCTCGATGCGGGCGTTGGTGCACGAGCCGATGAAGACCCGGTCGATGGCGATCTGGGCGATGGGCGTCCCGGCGCGCAAGCCCATGTAGCTCAGGGACCGCTCGACCGCCTGACGGTCGCTGGGGTTGTCCCACTGCTCGGGATCGGGCACGAGCCCCGTGACCGGTGCGACCTGGGCCGGGTTGGTCCCCCACGTGACGTGCGGCACGAGTGCTTCGGCGTCGACGAGGACACGGCGGTCGAAGGCCGCGCCCGCATCGCCAGGGAGGCTCCGCCAGTATGCGACAGCCTCGTCCCAAACTTGGCCACGAGGAGCTGCGGGCCGGCCCGCGACGTAGGCGATGGTGCTCTCGTCGGGGGCGATCATCCCGGCGCGGGCACCCGCCTCGATGGACATGTTGCAGACGGTCATCCGCCCCTCCATGGAGAGGCCGCGCACCGCGTCGCCCGTGTACTCGATCACGTGGCCGACGGCGCCGTCGACGCCCACCTGACCGATGACCCCGAGGATCAGGTCCTTGGCGACCACGCCGAGCGGCAGCGCCCCCGCGACGCTCACCTCCATGGTGCGCGGGCGCCGCTGCGTCAGCGTCTGGGTGGCGAGCACCTGCTCCACCTCGCTGGTGCCGATGCCGAAGGCGAGCGCCCCGAAGGCCCCATGGGTGGCGGTGTGCGAATCGCCACACACCACAGTCGTACCGGGGAGGGTCAGCCCCAGCTCGGGGCCGATGATGTGGACGATCCCCTGCCGGGGGTCACCCATGCCGAAGCAGGGGATTCCCGCGGCGGCGCAGTTGGCCGCCAGTGTGTCCATCTGCAGGCGGCTGATGGGGTCGGCGATGGGCAGGCCACGGGCGCTCGTGGGGACGTTGTGGTCCATGGTGGCCACGGTCAGGTCGGGGCGGCGCACCCGGCGGCCGCTCAGACGCAGGCCCTCGAAGGCCTGCGGGGAGGTGACCTCGTGGATCAGGTGGAGGTCGACGTAGAGCAGGGCGTTGCCGTCGTCGTCGGCGTGGACGACGTGGGCGTCCCAGATCTTGTCGAAGAGTGTCTGGGCCATCCTGGGCCCGATTCTAGGCAGTGACGGGGGGCGCTCAGCCTCCGAAGAGGCGGCGTTCAAGGGCTGAGTCGCGATCCTCTGCAGCCGGATGGGCCGGCCCCGCAGGCGCCACATCCGTCGTGATCCCGGTTGCGATGGGGATCGTCGCGAGAGGCTCAGACCGGGTGGGGCTGGGTGAGCGCCGGCCGCGGCGGCCGCGCAGGCCGAGCTTCTGGCCCGCCGCCTGCCCGGGAGCGAAGATCTCGGCGCGCAGGTACGTGAGCTCATCCTCAAGCAGGCTACGGCGTTCGTCGGCTGCGGCGCGGGCCTCGACTTCCTCGCGCAGCCGTTGATGGGTCACGTTGACGGCCGACACCGACTTCTCGAGCTCGGCCTGGACCTGGTCACGGCTCTGGGTCATCGCCTGCAGCGCGACCGCCACCTCCCGCGCTTGTGTCTCGGCCGCCTGCGTCCGCGCCTGCGCCTCGAGCAGCGCGCGCTCGTGGGCGGCCGCTTCCTTCTGGAGCCGCTGCTCGAACGCCACCACGGCCTCGGCCCGCAGGGTGTCGTGAGCGCGCCGCTGCTCGGTCAGGTTGGTCTCGGCCAGCTCTTGCTCGGCGGCCGCTCGCAGCCGCTGCGCCTCGTGGGCCTGCACGAGCTGATCGTGCTCGCTCCGCAGACCGGTGAGCTGGGCCTCGAGGGAGACGCCCAACTCGCGTGCTTCGAGGAGGTCGCTCATCGCCTCGCCGAGGTCACGCGAGGTGTCCGCGGCGAACGCGTCGGCGGCCGCCCGGGCCGCCTCGACCTCGCGCAGGCTGCGGCCCTGCGCCTCGAGACGGACGGCGATTTCGGCGTGGTCGTCGCGCAACCGGGCGTGCTCGTCCTGAAGTCGACCATGTTCCGCGTGCAGCTGCGCGTGCTCGGAGCGCTGCAGCTCCAGCGCCGCGGCGCGTTCTTCCTCCGCCTGAAGGCGGTTCATCAGCTCGGTGAC
>DATDHG010000018.1:0-1586 GCA_036521675.1 Candidatus Dormiibacterota bacterium | reverse complement strand
GCCCGCCTTCACATCGATGGGCGATACGCTCAAGCGCGCTCCTCAGGGCTACGACCCCACCCACCCCTTGGTCGAGGACCTCAAGCGCAAGAGCTACACCTGGCACGTCATGTTCACCGAGGCCGAGGTGTGCGGCGCCGGCTTCATGGACGGTTTCGTGGACGCCTGCCGCGCCGCGAACCCGTTCAACCGCTTCCTGGCCAGGGCGGTGGGGGCGCCGTGGTGATGACGAGCCTGGCCCTGGCCCGCTCGAGTCGGGGCGGCCGGTGCGCCTCAGACCGCGGTGGTCGCGCACTCGCGCGCCCGCGGGGCCGCAGCCGCGGGCCGTCGCCCCGGCGACGGGCGGGCCAGGATCGTGGCCACCGCGACCACGATGAAGGCGGCCGCCACCAGCGTCTGCCCGCTGATGTGCTCGCCGAGCAGTGCCCAGCCGAGCAGGACGGCGACCAGGGGATTGACGTACGCGTAGGTGGAGACCAGCGGCGTCGACGCGTTTCGGAGCAGCCACACGTACGCGCTGAACGCGATGATGGACCCGAAGACGACGAGATACGCGAGGGCGATAGCCGAGCGCAGCGACACCGCCGCGAGGTGGACCTGGCCGAACTCCCCGTGCACTCCCGCCGCGATGAACAGAACCGTCCCGCCGGCGAGCATCTCCATGCCGGTCGCCACCAGGGGGCGCGCTGGAACCGCCGCCCGGCGGGCGTAGAGGGAGCCGCCGGCCCAGCACATCGGCGACACCAGCATGGCCAGCATCGCCACAGGGGAGGCGCCGCCACTCGCGCCGGGACGTAGCAGCAAGGCAACCCCGACCAGGCCGATCCCGATGCCGGCAGCCGTCAGGGGCCGCAGGCGTTCGCCCGCGAACAGGTAGGCGAAGAGCGCCATCCAGAGCGGGACTGTGGCCACGAGCAGGGCGGCGATTCCCGTCGGGATGTACTCCTCGCCGAGGATGACGCCCCCGTTGCCGAAGGTGAGCAGAAGGACGCCGATGATCAGCGCCGACCGCCAGTGCACGGCCGTGGGGGCGTCGCCGATGCGGTCGCCGCGGCGCACTGCGACCGCGTAGAGCAGCCCCCCCGCAATCGTGAAGCGCACCGCCCCCATGAGCAGCGGCGGCATCGTGTCGATGGCGACCCTGATGCCGTAGTAGGTCGAGCCCCAGACGATGTAGACCACCACCAGGGCTCCGGCCACCGCCGCCAGCGAGGCGCCGCCGGCGGTCGGCGCGCTCAGGCGCTGGCGCAGCCGCAGTCTCATCGCGCCGCCCCGTCCAGCGCTGCGCACACACTCGCCGGGACGGTGAGGCTGCCATCAAGTCGCACGTCGGCACGCGGGGTGTCGAAACCAGCGCGCAGCGGCAGCTCGCCGGCCCACACCGGCAGGGCCCGGTCGCGGGCGGGATCCAGGGGTGGGCCGCTGCGGAACTTGGCCGAGAGATGGTCGAGCGGCAGGGCCAGCACGATGGTCGCGTCGACCTCCTTGCGGGTCGGCGGACGCACCTCCGACCAGCGCCCGGGCATGACGTGCTCGACGATGCAACGCATCGCGGCGCGCTTGGCGGCGCCCTCCTGTACCTCCAC
>DATDHG010000017.1:0-22444 GCA_036521675.1 Candidatus Dormiibacterota bacterium | reverse complement strand
GGCTCGCGGACGCGGCGCCGTGAACTGGCGCACACTGGTCGACGGTGGGCTGGAGCTCTCGGTGGTGGGCAGCTTCACGCGGGTCGGGCCGGCGGTGCGCCGCCGGCTCTGGACGTGGGAGCCGCTGGAGGCCCATCGCCTGGACGGGCGTGTCGCGGTGGTCACCGGCGCCACCTCTGGCCTGGGCCGCGCCGCGGCGGAGCGGCTGGCGGGACTCGGCGCCACCGTGGTCATGCTGGTGCGCGACCCCGCCCGCGGCGAGGGGGTCGCGGCCGGGGTACGGCAGGCCACGGGCTCGGCCGTGGAGGTGGTGCGTGCCGACCTCGGCGACCTCGACTCCGTCCGGCACGCTGGCGCGGAACTGCGCCGCCATCCCCGCATCGACGTCCTGGTGCACAACGCCGGGGCCCTCAACGCGGAGCGGCGCCTCACCGCGCAGAACATCGAGGAGACCGTGGCGACCCACGTGGTGGGCCCGCTCCTGCTGACCGAACTCTGCCTGGCGCAGTTGGTCGCCGCGGCGCCGTCGCGGGTGATCGTGGTCACCTCGGGAGGCATGTACCTGCAGCCCCTGGAAGTGCAGAGGCTGCAGATGGCGCCCGACGAGTACGACGGCGTCACCGCCTACGGGCGCGCCAAGCGCGCCCAGGTGTCGCTGGTCGCCGGGTGCGCCCCGCAGCTGGCCCGTCGCGGGGTCCAGCTGGTGGCGATGCACCCGGGATGGGCGGACACGCCGGGACTGCAGAGGTCCCTGCCCCGCTTCCACCGGGTGATCGGTCCGCTGCTCCGCTCCGCGGACGAGGGGGCGGACACCATCGTCTGGCTGGCCTCCACACCGCAGCGGGAGCTCGGGCCCGGACCGCTCTGGCTGGATCGCAGCAGCCGGGCGCTGCACCGGCTGCCGCGAACGGCCCGCAGCGACACAGTGGAGCAGCGCCGTCTTCTGCTCGAGGAATGCCGGGGGCTGGCCGGGCTCTCGGCGCCGCCGGCCACAGCGGCACCATCATGAGCGCAAAGAGCGTCTCCCTGCGGGAGGCCAGCGCGCAGCTCGGCCTCCACTACATGACGGTCTACCGCCACATTCGCACCGGGCGACTGCCCGCGCACAGGAACGGGTCCACCTGGGAGGTCGACGTCGCCGACCTGGCCCGCTTCACCGCAGGCCGGAGGGCCCCCACCGGGACCCGCGGGCGACCGGTGCATGCTCGGCGCGTCCCCGACCTGGCCGCCCGCCTCGTGGAGGGCGACGAGGCGGGCGCCTGGACGCTCGTGGAGTCGGTGAGCGGTGCAGGCGCGACACCGCAGGCGGTGTACATCGATCTGTTCGTCCCCGCTCTGCGCCGCATCGGTGAGCTGTGGGAGCGGGGCGAGATCGGCATCGCCGAGGAGCATCGCGCCACAGTGGTGATGCAGCGGCTGGTCGGCCGCATGGGCCCGCGGTTCCGCCGCCCCGGCCGCCCGCGCGGCACCATCGTTCTGGGCGCACCGGAGGGTGAGCTCCATGGTCTGCCCACCGCGCTGGTCGCCGACCTCCTGCGCGTCCAGGGCTTCGTCGTCGTCGACCTCGGTGCCAACGTGCCGACCGACTCCTTCGTCGACTGCGTGCTCCGGCTGCCGGCGCTCGCCGTCGGCGTGGCTGTGACCATGCCCGGCCGCCTGCCCGCCGCCCGCCGTCTGGTCCGTGCGCTGCGACGGGCCGGCGTGCGCGCCCCCATCCTGGTCGGTGGTGCCGGCATCACCGAGGCGGAGGCGACGCGGATCGGCGCCGACCTCTGGGCTCGCGACGGCGACGTCGCGGCCCGCCTGCTGGCCGGCTGACCCACGGGCGGGCCGATGGGCCGCGTTTCATCTCGGGGTTTGCAATCTGACTCCTAATTAGTGCTAAAATCATCTTAGTGCTAAATAACCACAAAGGAGTCAAGCACATGAAGACCCGCGCGTTCCCCGTAGCCGTCGGCGCCCTGGTGGCGACGGCCCTCCTGGCTGCCGCCTGCGGCAGCACCTCGAGTAGTTCGGCCGGCGCGACCAGCGGACCGTCTGGGTCCTCCACCAGCGTGGCGGCCCCGACGACGTCGATGAACATCGTCCAGATCGCCCAGTCCAACTCCGATCTCTCGACCCTGGTGGCAGCCGTGCAGGCGGCTGGCCTGGTGAACACGCTCGAGGGGCCAGGGCCGTTCACCGTCTTCGCGCCCACAAACGCTGCCTTCGCAGCGCTGCCGCCGGGCACGCTCCAGACGCTGCTGCAACCGGCCAACAAGGCCGCACTGACCAGCATCCTCACCTACCACGCGGTGGCCGGAGCCCTGAAGGCGGCCGACGTGATGCCCGGGATGGTCATGACCGTCAACGGCGCTACCTTCACGGTCACCTCCACCGGCGGCAAGCTCTTCATCACTGACGGCAAAGGCAACGTTGCCCACATCGTCACCACCGACATCGTGGCGTCCAACGGCGTGATCCACGTCATCGACGCCGTACTGCTGCCCCCCACGCAGTAGGACTGCCGGCCGGGGCGGCGGGGCCGTGGCCCCGCCGCCCTCGGGAGGCCACTTCGGCTCTCCGAGGGCGCAATGGCAGCCGGTGGAGATAGGCTGGCTGCGACCGCCGCCCACGATCCCGGCGGGGGTCACCAGATCCGCGACGCCGCAGATTCGGCATCGGGCCGGAGTGATGCCATGAACACGCGACTTGTCCCCGCTCCCACAGAGACTCGCGGGATCGCCGATCCGGCCGCCCGCCGTGTGGCGTTCGCCCTGCTCGAGCGGGTCGCCCACGGTGAGCTCGTGATCGAGGAGGCGGGGGCGGCGCGACGCTTCGGGCGTGTCAGCGGCGATCACGCGCCCGTCCACGTCGCCGTCCGCTCCCCGCACGCGTACGCGCTCGCTCTGCGCGGCAGCACCGGGCTCGCCCGGGGATACGTCGACCAGCTATGGGACTGCGACGACCCAGCCGCGCTCGTGCATCTCCTCGCCGCGAACATGGGCGGCCTCGACAGGTTGCGGGCCCCGCTCCACGCGCTGTCCGCGCCGGTGCGAGTCGCGCGGCGAGCCACGCGGCTGCAGACACGGACGCGCAGCCGCCGCCATATCGGCGCGCACTACGACCTCGGCATCGACCTCTTCAGCGCGATGCTCGACGAGTCGATGACCTATTCCTGCGGGGTTTTTCCCGACGACGCCGCGTCGCTGGCCGACGCCTCCCGGACCAAGATTGACATGGTCTGCACCAAGCTCGGGCTCGGCCCTGACCACCGTCTGCTGGAGATCGGCGGCGGCTGGGGTGGGCTGGCGATCCACGCGGCGTCGCGATACGGCTGCCGCGTCACGACGACCACCATCTCCCGAGACCAGTTGGAGGTCGCGCGGGAGCGCGTCGCGCGGGCCGGTCTTACCGGACGCGTCGAGGTATTGCTCGAGGACTACCGCGACCTGCGCGGCCGCTACGACCGCGTCGCGTCCATCGAGATGATCGAGGCCGTCGGCAGAGACCACCTCGACACCTATTTCGCGACCGCGAGCCGCCTGCTCGAGCCCGACGGAGCCATGCTGCTGCAGGCGATCGTCGCCCCCCATGAGCTGTTCGAGATGTGGAGCTCAGGAGGCGGATTCGCCAACACCGTGATCTTTCCAGGGGGGTGCCTGCCCTCGATCGAGGCGATGCTCGCGTCGCTGGCGCGCTCGACCGACATGCACGTCGGCCATCTCGAGGACATCACTGCGCACTACGTCCGCACGCTGCGCTGCTGGCGGGAGCGGTTCGTGGCGCACGAGGCGGAGCTCGCAGCAGGCGGCTACGACGCGCGGTTCCGGCGCATGTGGACGTTCTACCTGGCGTACTGCGAGGGCGCCTTCGCCGCGCGACGCATCGGTGACGTGCAGGTTCTCCTCGCCAAGCCACGCCACCGGGCCGTATGCGTACCCGTCAGACCGCCATACCCACGATGGGCTTGTTGAGCTTGATGTTCCCGTCGATCCGTAGCCGACAGCGTCGCCGAACGGGAAGGGGCCGCCGCCCGTCGCGACCAGCCAGTAGCCGTTGCCGTTCGGCGTCGCCGCCATGCCGACGATGGGCTTGTTGACCTTGACGTTCCCGGTCGATCCGAAGCCGCCGGCGGTGCCAAAGGGGAAGACCCTCTCTCGACTCATAGCCAACGATCAAGAGCAGCTTCTGGAGATCGCACGCAACTACCTGAAAGAAGCTTCGGCTCGCAGGAGCGATGCGCGGTGGATGGGATCGGACGAGGCGCTTGCTTCCATCGCCGCTAGCCTTCTGGTCCCCGCTGGGCCAGTGTCGCCAGCGGAAGGCTGACGAGGGCCTTGCCCGTCGACGCTCAGCTCTGCTGCGGCTCGTACTTGGTGGAGAGATTGTAGATCACCAGCACGTCGAGCGTGATCACGGCGATTGCCCACCACGGATACACGTTGATCAGCGCCATCCAGCCGATGGCGTTGAGGCCGGCGAAGGCGATCGCCACCCAGCGCGCCCAGTGCTGCACCGCGAACAGGCCGGCCGCGACAGCGATCATCAGCACACCGATGACGAGCGTGACCCACCCCCAGGTTCTCAGGTCCCAGACGGTGAGCGTACCGGTGGCCGGGTTGTAGGTGAGCGCCTTGTCGTTCAGGAGCGCACTGAGCCCGTAGATCGAGTTGAAGATGCCGGCGAGAAGCAGGACGATCCCCGCGAAAATCGTCCAGCCCGTTGGTGCCTTCCTGGCTTGCAGACCCATGGTTTCCCTCCCGTGGCATGCGGAGGCCGCGGCGGGTGCGCCGCGGCGATGGCTGGCAAGTGTCGCGGCCGAGCGGGTGATGGCGCATCAGGGTTGCCGGTTGCCTTCTGTGGCGCGCTCGCGTCGCTCACGAGGGCTGCGGCGTCTGACCGCCGTGCCAGAGCGTGGCGCTGAGGACCGCCGTCAGGACGATCAGCCGCCCGATCAGGTACAGCGTGAAGAGCACCGCGGCGGCCAGCCCCAGCGCTCCGTATGTGTCCTGGCGGTTCGTCGCCAGGCCCGTGACGACATACACGCTGAAGAGGTGCAGCGCCTGGGCGCCGGCCCCGAACATCACCGCACCGGGCAGCAGCGCCCTCCACGGCGCCTCCCCGTGGGGGAGGACGGCCGAGAACCCGAACCAGGCCGCCCCGTAGACGACGCCGGCCAACAGGGTGGTGACGAGGCCATCGACGCCGGAGTGGTGCCGCACCGCCGCGGACACCGCGGTGATCGCGAGAATCGCGAGCATCGCGCCTACGAAGGTGATCGTCACGCGCAGCGAGGGCCGCGCACCCCTCACCGGCATCCCCCACGCGAGCCGGTGGATGCCCGCCACAACGCGCAACAGTCCGCTCGAAACCAGGACCAGAGCAGGGACGCCGATGATGATCGCGTACCACAGGGCCTTTTCTGCGGCGGCTGACGAGACCGACGTCGACACCAGTCCCACAAGTCCTGTCTGGCTCACGATGCTGTCCGGCGAATGCCCGGTGGCGGAGGCGAGGGCGCCGATCGTTCCCACCGCGACGAGCATGAGGGGAAGCAGGAAAAGGAAGAGGCGGTAGGCGAGCGCGCCCGCCAGGATCCCACCGGCGATCGCGCCATCGCGCTCCACCACGTCGAAGGTCGTGCCGATGATCGCTTCGTCGCGGCGGGACTCGAGCTTCTGCCGCCCCGCGACGACCGAGGCTTTGACGCGGGTGACGGCCCCGCGCAGGGTGTCGGCGTTCACGCCGGGTCAGGCGCCGCGGGTCGGCGCCACGTCCGATGGCGATGCCCCATCGGAAACTGGAGCAGCGGGCGGCTGCGTCGGGAGGGCGTTCGTGGCAGACGTGCCGCCCGCAACTGCCGGCGGCTGCGGTTCCCGGGCCGCCTGGTGCCTGACCAGCCACGTGCTCAACGGGGTCGGCAGCTCGGCGGGCCGGCCGCCCCAGTCGTACACAACGACAGTCCCCGCGATGACATCCGCGAGCCCGCGCCGCTCCTTGCCGATGATGATCCCGATGAAGCCTACGACGATGAACACCAGGCTCACGCCCAGGCCGACGACGCGAAGGAACGCCGCGCGGGCCCGCAACGCCGACCCGTCACGAGCCACCACGCGCAGCCCGAGCAACCGCATGCCCAGGGTGCGACCGGTCACCGCCAGCAGGACGAAGAAGTAGAGGAACGTCCACGCTCCGAGCAGGATCGACCAGAGCAGGCTGCCGTTGCGCGGCGCGATCGAATGATCGGTCAGCACGCCGACGAGGTAGTTCAGCACCACCGCACCGCCGGTGAAGAGAGCGACGGCCAGCGCCATGTCGACGAGGAACGCCAGCAGCCGGGTGAGCGCCCCCGCGTAGTGCCCGGTGATGGCGCGGCGCAGCGCGCCGGGGGTTGCATGTCCACCCGGTCCAGCGGTCACGGAGGTGGCGAACTTCGGAGGCGCGAGGGGGAGCGCGTCGGGATCGCCGCCGATCAAGCGCGTGCCGATGCGGCTCACCACGGCGTCGACGCCGGCACACTCGCGACGGACCAGGTCCACGGTGCCGACGGCCAGCTCGGAGGTGCTCTGTGCGACGAGGTCGCCGATCTTGAAGCGCATCGCCAGACCGTTGACGTCGACCCGCTCGACCAGCGCCTGGATGTCGACGCGCTCGAGGAGGGCGTCCATGTCCAGCCGCGCCGCCACGGCGTTGACGTCGATGCGGCCCACCAGGGCGTTCACGTCGACGCGCTCCAGGGCGGCGTTCAGGTCGACCCGCTCCAGAACGGCGTCGAGGTCGACACGGGCCACGACAGCGTTGAGGTCCAGGCTGGCCACCACCCGGTCGAGGTCGATGCGCTCGACCACCTCCTCGACGTCGACCGCACGAACCAGCGACGGTACGACGAACTCCGCGACCCGGGTGATGCCATCGCTCACCCGGTTGGCGGCTCCGTGGCCCTCACCCGCCCGGGGCCGGGAAGGCGTCGGTTCGGAGCGAGAGTCTGCCATTGCGTCTCCTCGCGCCACCGGGCGTCCCGCCGGGGCCCGGTCATCCTAACGTGCCCGACGCACGCTGGGCGACAGACCGCCACGCCGTCACCGCAGCGGCCCGGGCCCGGCCTCGGCGCGCAGCCACTCACGGAAGAAGGGGTTGGCCACGCGCCATTCGCCGCGCCGCTCGACGATCTGCTCACGCCGGTCGAGCACGCTCAGGGCGGTGCGCACCGCGTTGGCGTTGGCCACCTCGAGCGCGTCCAGGACGGCCTTGCTGTACAGGGCCCGCCCCGGATGGGAGGCGAGGTAGCGCAGCAGCCGCTGCTGCGACGGGGCCTCGGCAAGCCCGGCGAACCGCTCCTGGAACTCCACTCCCTGATGGCGGAGGATGGCGTCAAGCCCGCGTTCGACCGCGGCGTCGTCAAAGACGTCCTGAGCCTCGGTGTAGGCGCTATACGCCAACCGCTGCACGTCGTTGGGGACGCCGTCGACGAGGCGGTAAAGCCGAGCGGCGACATCGGGCAGCATGGATTTGCCGCCGCTGCGAGCGCGCCGGCAGAGGTAGTCGACCATGTCGCCCTCGGCGATCACGTCGAGGTGAATCAGCTCCCCCATGCCGTACAGGGGCGCGGCGCTTCCGACGGTGAGGGCTCGCATCATGTGGAGCTCGCTGCCACTCAGGACGAGGCTCACCCCGGCCAGCTCGTCGGCCAGCGCCTTGAACTGGCCCCCGACGTCGCCGTGGATGCGGGCGACGCGTTGGAACTCGTCGACGACGAGGCTGACCGGATGGTCACGGTCGCCCGCGTGACGCAGCAGCCGCAGGACGTCGGCCATGACCGCCGCCCAGTCCTCGTCACGGCCGGCGACACCGAAGCGGACCCCGATGCGGCCGTCGGCCTCGATGGACAGCTCGGGCCGGACGCTGAAGTTCCGCACCGCCTCCTGGAGCCGCGCGCGGCTGCGGCGCAGTGCCGACAGCGGACCGTTCATCGTGGCGGCGAGCAGCTCCTGGGCGACCTCGCGCCGGCTGGTGCAGCGGGCCAGGCTGGCGTAGCCGGTCCGCCCTCGGCGGCGGCGGACCACGGCGATCGCGCGGTACAGGAGGGAGGTCTTGCCGTATCGGCGCGGCGAGAGCAGGATGACGTTCTGGCCGTTGAGCATCAGGTCGGTGACCGCGCTCAGCTCCACTCTGCGATCGCAGAAGTGCTCGGCCTCCTCCACGGGAGACCCGAAGCTGAACGGGTTGCGGTCCGCCATATCAGTCAGCGCTATAATAGCACACGCTGACCTTGGAGAGCTCGCTCAGCCGAAGAGCTGCTCGACTGCCTCGGCGAAGATCTCGGTGTGCCGGTCGACGTCCCCGTCGGTCGTCTCCGGGCACATCAGCGCCATGTTGTGAAACGGCGTCATGAGCAGGCCGCGGTTCATCGCGAAGAGGTGCATGTACCGGTCCAGATCGTCGTCGATGACCGCTCCCGCCTGGCTGCCGGTGCGCGGTGGCGAAGGGCAGAAGTGGTACTCGGCGCGGCAGCCGAGCTGCACCACGCACCATCCCAGACGGGCCTGGTCGATGACCGCCTCCACCCCCTCGGTGAAGCGCGTGGCGCGCGCGATCATGTCGGAGAACGCGGCCTCGGTCAGCACGTCGTGAAGGGTCGCCCGCGCCGCCGCCAGCGAGAGCGGGTTGCCTGCCAGCGTCCCCCCGATGCCGCCCCAGTCCTCGTAGTCGCCGGTCTCGTCGGCGGCAAGCGCGTCGGCGACGCGCTGCGAGACGCCGTAGGCACCGATGGGCACGCCGCCACCGAGCCACTTGCCGACGGTCACAACGTCGGGCTCGAGGCCCCATGCCGCAGTGCAGCCGCCGGGCCCGGCGGAGATGGTGTGGGTCTCGTCGATGACCAGCAGGGTACCGGTGCGGCGGCAGGCCTCGGTCAGCCCGTCGAGAAAGCCCGGTTGGGGAAGCACGATGCCCACGTTGGTAAGCGCCGGCTCGGTGAGCACGGCGGCCACCTGTCGATCCGCGAGCAGGTGGCGGACGCGGTCCAAGTCGTTGAACTCGGCGACCCTCGTGGTGGCGACCGGGTCGACCTGCGGGCCCACACTGCCGGGTCGCGGGATGACGCGCCCGTCTCTGCCGAGCGCCGCCACGGTCTCGTCGACCGAACCGTGGTAGCACCAGTTGAAGACGAGGACGTAGGGGCGCTGCTGGATCTGGCGGCACATGCGCAGCGCGAAGCGGTTGGCGTCGGTCGCGCTGAGCGTGAACTGCCAGTAGGGCAGACCGAAACGGCGCGCCAGCTCCGCGCCGACGACGGGCGCGTCCTCGCTGGGCATCATCGTGGTGATGCCCCCACGCGCCTTGATCCGGTCGATGACGGCGTCAACTGTGGCGCCGGGCGAGTGCCCGGGCATCGCCCCCGTGTCGCCAAGCCCGAAGTCGATGTATGTGTGCCCGTCGACGTCGGTGATGCGATCGCCGCGCGCCTCGCTGAAGTAGAGGGGAACGTCCCCGGCCCACTCCGTCATCCAGGGCATGGGGACGCCGCCGATGAGCGACCTGCGCCCTTCCTCGTGGAGCCTGTGCGAGCGCGGGTTGGCGCTCTGGAAGGCGGCGCGCTCCTGTTCGATCAGGCTGCCGAGGCGCCGGCGATCGGGGAAGCTGCCCCGATCCACCGGCACCTCGCGCACGCTGCCTGACGGTTGCCGTTGAGGCGGGCGCCTCTAGGCGGCCGGGCGCACGTGATTGGCGCGCGGACCCTTGTCGCTGCGCTCGACGTCGAAGACGACTGCCTCTCCGCCGCGCAGCGTGTCGAAGTTGATCGCCTCACTCACACCACTGCGGTGGAAGAAGTACTCGTTGCCGTCCTCGGCCGCGATGAAGCCGAAGCCGCGGTCGTGGACGACCTTCTTGATGGTGCCCGATGTGGCCATGTCGTTGTGCCTCGCGTTTCCCTTCGAATCGTTAGGACGCTCGGGTCCGCTCGAAAAGGGGTCACGACCACGATGCGTTGTCGCTCCCGATCGGAGCGACGGGCGCCACAGTACCACGCCGGGGCGATGCCGGTCGCTCGGCCCGGCTCGGAGCCCCGCGCCCCGTCTGGTCCAGCGCTCTCCACGCCCTCTCCAGCTCTGCCCCCAGGGCTGGTACGGTCCGCCATCGAATCTCGAAGGCGAAGGAGCAGGGCGATGAGAGTGGGCATCCTGGGCAGCGGCGACGTCGGCCGGGCCCTCGGCAACGGCTTCCTCGCCCTCGGCCACGAGGTCAGGATGGGCGCGCGGGAAGCCGGCAATCCGCGGGCTGCCGAGTGGGTTCTGGCCGCCGGGGAGCGGGGCTCGGCGGGAACCTTCGCCGCCGCCGCCGAGTTCGGTGATGTCGTGGTCCTGGCGACCGCGTGGTCCGGGACTGAGAACGCGCTTGCGCTGGCGGGCCCGGACAACCTGGCCGGCAAGGTGGTCATCGATGCCACCAACCCGCTCGCGCCGCGTCCCGATGGGCCACCCGGCCTGGCGTTGGGGCACACCGACTCCGGCGGTGAGCAGGTGCAGCGCTGGCTGCCGGGGGCGCGCGTGGTCAAGGCGTTCAACATCGTCGGCAACCCCCACATGTTCCGGCCGGATTTCCCGGGCGGGCCGCCCGACATGTTCATCTGCGGCAACGACGAGTCGGCCAAGGTGGTGGTCACGGAGATCCTGACGGCCTTCGGCTGGCCGGTGACCGACATCGGCGGCATCGAGGGCGCGCGACTGCTCGAGCCCCTCTGCATCCTCTGGGTGACCTACGGAGTCCGGGCGGGAAGCTTCAACCGCGCCTTCAAGGTGCTGCGCAGGTAGCGGCCAGGGCGCCGGATTGAGGACGTGAGCCGCTCGCCGCAGGAGATTCTCGAATCCGCGACCACGATCGCAGTGGTGGGCGCTTCGCGCGATTCCGACAAGGACGCGGGATCGATCCCCCTGGTCATGCAGGCACACGGCTTCCGCGTCATCCCCGTCAACCCGTACGCGGTGGAGCTCTTCGGCGAACCCGTCCACCGATCCCTGAGCGAGATCCCCGACCACGTCGACATCGTTGATGTCTTCCGTCCCAGCTCGGAAACCCCCGACGTTGCCCGCCAGGCCGTGGCCATCGGTGCGGGCGCGCTCTGGCTGCAGCAGGACATCGCTTCGGCAGAGGCGCGCAGGATCGCCGAGGAGGGCGGTCTCGACTATGTGGAGGACCTCTGCATCGCGGTGACTCGGGCTCGTTACCAGATCGACAGGCGCACCACCTGAGCAGCTCGCCGGCTACCCCAGGATGCGGGCGCTCCCATAGCCGGCGGCGAGCGGCGCTCCAGCAGCGAAGCGGTCGGGGTGGAACTCCCGCAACCCCGCCGTCGCCTCGCCGCAGACCATGGCCGCGACGTGCCGGCCCAGCGCCGGCGCGAGCTTGAAACCGTGGCCGCTGGTACCGGCATCGACGAAGACGCCGTCAGCGATCTCGCCGATGACGGGCTGCCAGTCGGGGCTCACGTCGTAGAGGCTGGCCCAGCCGCCGCGCGACTCGGCCGTGCGCAGGGCCGGAAGCCGTGCGGTCAGCGCTTCCGCCAGGGAGCGCACCTCGAGAGCGGTGATGTTCTGGTCGAAATCGTCTGGATCGGCAGGGGGCATCTCATGGAGCGGCCCAGCCAGGAAGAGCTCCTCGCCCTCGGGTCGCATGTAGTACCCCCCCGCCACGTCAGACACCGCGAAACCGACGCTGGGCGCGGAAGCCCAGCCGAAGGTGGCCACCACATGACGCTCGACGTGCACAGGCAGTTCGGCACCCAGCCCGCGCGCCAGGGGCGCGGACCACGGGCCGGCGGCGATGAGCAGGCGGGCGCAATCGATCTGCTCGCCGCTGCGGAGCTCGAGCACCGCCCCGCCACCCCGCCGGGGCATCACGCCGACGATCGGGTCGTGGAGCCGCGCCCGCACCCCCTGCGCGCGCGCTCGCTCCAGAAGGCCGGCGGTGGTGAGCACCGGGTCGGCGTAGCCGGCGCGGGGCTCCCAGGCCCCAGCCTCGACGCCGTCGAGGCGGATGCCGTGGAGATGTCCGGCCACCTCCCCCCGATCGAGAACGCGGACCTCGGTCCCCACCTCGTTGAGCATCGCGGCCGCGTCGCGGAGCCTGGGCACGTCGTCTGCCGGGTGCAGGTAGAGGGCGCCTGTCTCATGGAACCCGGCGTCGTGCCCGGTCAGCGCGTGGAAGCCGCGGAACATCTCGAGGCTCTCATGGGCCACCTCGGCGAGGAAGCGGTTGGTGTAGTAGGCCCGGCAGATGGCGCTGGACCGCCCCGTGGGGCCGCTCGCCGTCCCGCCGCGGTCGACGACCAGCGCCGCCACCCCGCGCTCGGCGAGGTGGTACGCGGCGCTGGCACCATGGATGCCCGCCCCGATGATGCCCACCTCGACTGCGTCCATCCGACCTCCGGGCGCCATTCTGGCGACCGGTGACGGGCAGGCACCACGGCGGAAGACCGCGCCTGACGCCCGGCTACACTGCGGCCCTCCGTGCAGCCAGCGTCGAGAGGGAGACGAATGACATCGCCGACGCCTCCCGTGCCGCCGGGATATCCACCGCCTCCACCGGGCTACCCGCCGCCGCAGGGCTATCCACCCTACCCGGCGCCCCCCGCCGGCTCCCCCGGGTACCCCTACGCAACCTACCAGCAGGGCCCGCTCGGGCCCATCGGGCGGACGCGCTCGATCGGCATCTGCATCCTCCTGGCCGTCGTCACCCTGTCCATCTACACGTTCGTCTGGGTCTACAAGACGCAGTCCGAGATGAAGCGCTACTCCGGCCGCGGCCTCGGCGGCGGTCTGGGCCTGCTGATCTACATCATCTTCAGCCCGGCCACCTATTTCCTCGTGCCCATCGAGGTGGCGGCACTCCACGAGGACATCGACCACCGCCCGAGCCCTGTCTCCGGAGTCATCGGGTTCTGGTTCCTGCTCCCGCTCATCGGGTCGATCGTCTGGTTCGTGAAGGTGCAGGGCGCCCTCAACCGGTACTGGATGTCCAAGGGAGCCCCACCACCCTGAGCCTGGCGATGAAACCGGCGTGCGAGCGGTGCGGCGCGGCGCTCCCGCCGGATTCGCTCCAGGCTGTGATCTGCTCGCACGAGTGCACCTTCTGCACGCGCTGCGTCGAGGCGCTTGCTGGCCGGTGCCCGAACTGCGGAGGTGAGCTGCTGCGGCGTCCGCGCCGCGAGCGGTGACGGCCAGCGCTGGAAAGGAGATCGACATGCCGATCGACCGCATCGAACCCCCCGCCGTGGCCGGCGAGCGCACCATGCTGGCCGCCTGGCTGGACTATCACCGCGCCACCCTGGCGATCAAGTGCGACGGGCTTGACGCGCCCGCCCTGCGCCGCCGTGCGGTGCCGCCCTCGACGCTGTCCCTCCTGGGGCTGGTGCGCCACATGGCCGAGGTGGAACGCGGCTGGTTCCGGCGGACGCTGGCCGGTGAGGACGCGCCGCCGCTCTACTACTCGGAAGCCGACCCCGACGGGGACTTCGACGACGTCGACTCGGCCGACGCCAGCGAGGCGTTCGCAGCGTGGCGCGGCGAATGCGAGCACGCCCGCACGCTGGCGGCTGCGGTGCCGTCGCTCGACGAGGTCGGCGCCCAGCAGCGTCACGGCGAGACGGTCTCGCTGCGCTGGATCCTGGTCCACATGATCGAGGAGTACGCGCGCCACAACGGGCACGCGGACCTGCTCCGCCAGTGCATCGACGGCGCCGTCGGGGACTGACGCGATGACCTCCGCCGGCAGCGGCGGCCCGGCCGGACCGATGGTCCTGGTGCTCGCCGGCGGCGGCAGCCGCGGGGCCATGGAGGTGGGGGCTCTGGCGGTGCTCGCGGAGCACGGCTTCCGCCCCGACCACGTGGTGGGGACGAGCGCGGGGGCGCTCAACGCCGCCATGGTTGCGGCCCTGCCGCTGCCTCAGGCGGTGGAGCGGCTGATCGCCAGTTGGGACAGCCCGGCGACGCGGGCGGTCTTCCACGCCTCACCGCGGGAGCTGATCCGCAACGTCGCCGCCCGCCATGCCTGGCTGCGCAGCGACCAACCGCTCCGCCACCTGGTGCGGACCACCCTGCGCGACCTGGAGGTGCGCCGCTTCGAGGACCTGCGGCTGCCCCTGTCGGTCCTCGTGACCGACTTCGGCAGCGGTCACGCCGAACGGCTGACCCAGGGCAACCTCGAGGAGGCGCTGGTCGCGTCCTGCTCGGTCCCGGGGATCTTCCCCCCAGTCGTCTCCGACGGACACCGGCTGGTCGACGGCGGCGTTCTGGAGAACTGCTCGCTCTCCACCGCAGTCGAGCTCCACCCGCGCCTGGTTGTGGCCATCGATGTCTCCGGAGCGGGCGGACCGCCCCCCGACCCGTCCTTCCTCGAGGTCGTCGACCGGACCCTGGGCCTGGCCCAGCGCGCGCGCCTCCTCGCCGACCTGCGCATCCATAGCGAGCGGGTCCCGATCGCGCTCCTCTGCCCGCGCCCCTCGCGCCACATCGGGCTCCTCGAGCCGGTCGACAGCGGCGCGCTCATCGAGCTGACCGCCGCCGCCACCCGCGGGCACGCCGCGATGATCTTCGGCACCGGCGGCGAGCCCTCGCCGGGCCTTCATGACATCCCCGTCGACCTCGCTGAGCTCACCACCGCTGGGAGAGCCCGCCCGGCGGCGGCGCGCGCACGTCCGACGGCCGCGGCCCGGGGCGCGCGCTGGACCCGCGCGCTGGCCCGGGCGCGCCGTGAGGGCGCTTGGATCGAGGTCCCGAAGGCGCCGCCGGAGGGTCAGTAGGTCAGGCGGTGCCAGGCCTCGCGCCCGGGGACGTCCTCGCCGAACCTGTCGGGATTGGTGCCGAGTGCCGCCGCGCAGCCCAGCGCCACCTGCTGCACCTCGACAGTGAGCGCGAAGACCGACAGCGGCTCCCCCAGCTCGTTGTGAACCGCGCGGTGGACGGTGATCCCACAGGCGCGGGCGGCCTCCAGTACCTGCTCCAGCCGGTCGAGTCCCGCGCCGCCGCCGTCGAGGCCCAGCAGGGTGTCACCGCGGCGTACCGCCACCGCCGGCCCGTGCAGGAACTGCTCGACGGAGAGCCCCTCGGCGGCGACGTAGGCCGCCTCGCGCACCTTGAGGGCGCCCTCCGCGGCGGTCCACTGGTTGCTGCCAAGACCGACAAATTCCAGGAGCCGACCAGGCGGCGCCACGGGCCCGATCGGACTGGCGAGGACGCCTGCCACCACGTCGGGGACAGCGGCGAGCGGGCCCACGCCGGCGCCGAGCAGCTGCGCCACCTGGGCGAGCCGCAGCAGCGTGGCCAGGTGGCTCACGGTGTACGCGGCCGACCGCTCCTGCTCGACCGTCAGCAGGTCGGCATCGGCGACCCCGTGACCACTCACCAGCACGGTTGCCACGCCCTGGCTGCGGAGCCGGTCGAGCGCCGCTCGCGCGAAGTGGGTCCTGCCGGTGTGGCTGAGGACGATCACCGCGTCCCCATCCCCGAGCGCCGGCGGATCAAGCTCGAAGTCCATCGACTGCCACGCGCCGCAGGCGACGCCGGCGCGACGCAGGAAGTGGACGCCGTGGTTGGCGGCATGCCAGCTGGTCCCGGTCCCCACGATCAGGACGTGGCGGCCCTGCAGGCGCTGCGCGACCCGCTCGACCGGAGCCGTGTCGGCGAGCAGCGAGCGCAGTGCAGCGGGCTGGCGCGCCATCGCCGCGGCCATGTCGCTCGTCATCCGCCAGTCGCCGCTGCAGCAGGAGCCAACCCTGCCACCGCCTCCTCGATGATCCCCAGGGCGCGATCGAGCTGGGCCTCCTCGATGACCAGCGGGGGTTGGACGCGCAGCACGTTCCCGGCCTGGCCGCCGACCCCGATAAGCACGCCGCGCTCGCGGCAGGCACGGCGCACGGCCGCAGCCTCGCTGGCGGCCGGTTCCTTGCTGGAGCGGTCGCGCACCAGCTCGATGCCCACCATCAGCCCCACCCCGCGGACATCGCCGATCAGCTCCTGTTCGTGGGCCAGCGCGCGCATCCTCGCCAGGACCAGCTCGCCCAGGCGCGCGGCCCGCTCGGCCAGACGCTCACTGAGCAGCACCTCGATGGTCGCCAGCGCCGCCGCGCAGCTCACCGGGTTGCCGCCAAAGGTGGACAGGTGCTCACCGGGCTGGAAGGCGTCGGCGACCTCGGCCCGGGCGATGAAGGCGCCGAGCGGGAAACCCGCGGCGATGCCCTTGGCCAGGGCCATGATGTCGGGCTCCACGCCGGGGTGGTGCTGGATACCGAAGAGCTTGCCGGTGCGCCCGAAGCCACTCTGCACCTCGTCGGCGATCAGCAGGATGCCGTGGCGGTCGAGGATCTCCTTGACGCGCAGCAGGTAGCCGTCGGGAGGGACGACGATGCCGCCCTCCCCCAGCACCGGCTCGACGATGAATGCGGCGACGTCGTCGCTGGTCTCGTAGCGGATCGTGTCCTCGACTGCGTCGGCGCACGCCAGCGTGCAGGTCCCGGTGCACATCCGGCAGCGGTAGGGGTTGGGTACCGGCGCAAAGGCCACGCCAGGCTGGTAGGGACCATTGCGCTTGCGCCGCGCGGCGTTGCCGGTGACCGCCAGGGCGCCGGCGGTGCGCCCGTGGAACGATGTCTGCAGAGCGATCACCTCGCGCTTGCCGGTCGCCGCCTTGGCGAGGCGCAGCGCCCCCTCGACCGCCTCCGCACCGCTGTTGCCGAAGAACGTCTTCTGCAGCCGTCCCGGGGTGATCTGCGCGAGCCGCTCGGCGAGGTCGGCGACCACCGGGACCCAGTACACGTACGAGGCGCAGTGGATCAGCTCGTCGATCTGCTGTTTGGCGGCCTCTGCGACCCGCGGATGGACGTGACCCACGTTGACCACGGAGATGCCGGCGAAGAGGTCGGTGTAGGCGGTGCCGTCGACGTCGACGATGGTGGCCCCGTGGGCCGAGGCGACCGTGACCGGCTCGATCCCGCTGAGAAAGCTGGTGTTGACGTACTCGCGGTACTTCTCGGCGGTGTCCATCCGACGGTTCCTACCGCACCGGCGCTCTCAATTGCAACCGTTCTGGCTGCTCACGGCGTGGAGGGCGCCCCGGGAGCCGGCTGTGCCGCCGCGGCCGGGTCGCGGCGGCCGGCCAGGCCCCGCGGCCAGCTCACGGCCATGCTCGCGCCTCCGGCGGCCGAGGTGCCCAGCTCCCAGCGCCCGCCGGTGCGGCGGACCACCGCGTCGGCGATCGCCAGCCCCAGCCCCGAGCCTCCCGGTGCGTCGGTGGCGCGATGGAAGCGGTCGAAGATGCGCGCCCGCTCCTCGACCGGGATGCCCGGCCCCGAGTCGTCGACGGCCAGGCGCACGCGATGGCCCTCCTCGGCCACGATCACCTCCACTGCGCCGCGCTCCGGCGAGTATTTGCAGGCATTGTCCACAAGCACGCCGAGCAGGCGATCCAACCACTCCGGCGGGGCGGTGACCACATGGGAGTCGCCGCCGAGCTGCACTCGCAGGCTCAGCTGACGCGCCTCGGCGACGGCGTCGAACCGGTCCGCCGCCTGGCGGGCGAGCACGCCCATGTCGACGGGCTCGGCGTGAGGTGCTGCGCTCGTGGAGTCGAACCGGGCCAGCCAGAGCAGGTCCTCCACCAGGTGACGAATGCGCTTGCTCTCCACGTCGATGCGCTCGAAGGCACGTCGATACCAGGCGGCCTCGCGGTCCTGCTGCAGAGCCAGGGTGGTCTGCGCCTCGATGACGGACAGCGGAGTGCGGAGCTCGTGCGAGGCGTCGGCGGTGAACTCCATCTGCCGCTGCCGCGCCAGCTCGATGGGAGCTGCGACGCGGCGGCCGATGGTCAGAGCCCCGAAGAACACCACGGTCAGAAGCGCCGGTCCGACGAGGAACTCGGCGAGGATGAGCGTCCCGCGCGCCTGCGCCACGCTGTCCATGCTCTGCCCGACGACCACGTAGCGATCGCCGACCTGCGCTCCGGCGGCGCGCACATCGGTCCCACCCACGGAGATGGTGGTGGGGCCCGCGATGCTCTGATCCCCGGGCGGAAGCACGGCTGTGGTGTCGTTGGCGACCACCGTGCCCCCCGGAAGCACCGCCCATACCAGCAAGGGCGCGGTGAACCTCGGAGCGTCCGCAGGCGGCCGGAAACCGGTGGGGAGCCGCTGGGGGGCATTCGCGATACGTGATAGGGAGGCGGTCAGGCGGGCGTCGATACTGGAGGTGAGGTTGCGCGTGACGATGAGCGTCACCACGCCGGCGATGACCACGTACACCACCGCGACGATCGCCGTGGTGGCCAGCGCCACGCGCGCCGCGGCCACGCCGACGCGGTGCAGTCGGGGCGTGCTCACGCCGCCTCGAGCCGGTAGCCGGCCCCACGCACGGTGACGATGTGCACGCCTGCGTTCGGGAGTTTGGCGCGCAGTCGGCTCAGCTGGACGTCGATGGCATTGGAGCCGAGTGGCTCGGTCTCGTCGCGCCAGGCGTGCGTGGCGATGGACCTGCGGTCCACCACCGCTGGGCTGCGGCGCATCAGCAGCTCGAGGATGTTGTACTCGGTGACGGTGAGATTCAGGGGCCGGCCGTGGACGGTGACCGTGCGCCGCTGCGGATCGAGGGCCAGCGCGCCGCGGAGGATCACGGGCGCGTCGACCCCGCGGGGACGGCGCTGCAGGGCGCGGATGCGGGCGAGCAGCTCACCGAAATCGAAGGGTTTGACCAGGTAGTCATCGGCGCCGGCGTCGAGTCCCTCGATGCGATCGAGGGGGGTGTCCCGCGCGGTCAGCAGCAGGATGGCCGTGGGCCGCCGATGGCGGCGCGCCCAGGCGACCACGTCGACCCCGGGCGCTCCGGGCATCCGCCAGTCGACCACAGCGACGTCGTACTCGTAGAAGCGCAGCTGCTCGATGGCATGGTCGCCGCGCGCCACAGCGTCGACCTGGTACCCGCCGTCCTCCAGGCCCTGTGTCAGCACCTCACGCAGCCCTTGATCATCCTCGGCGACCAGGATGCGCATCGCCGTCTCCGCCGCGCGTCAGGCCACCGGGGAGGGCTGGGCGCCGGATCCGCCGCCGCCGAAGCCGCCGCCGCCGAAGCCGCCGCCGAAGCCGCGACCGCCGCCGCCCGTGAAGCACCCCGAGGGGCCGGCGGGCACGATGGAGAGCGCCCTTGCGCTGACAGTCCCGGTCGAGTCCTTGGAGCCGGTGGCGAGCACGCACTGGCCGAGCGCCAGGTCGGCCACGGACACGGTCGCCGAGGTGCTGACGCTCACCGTGGTGGGCACGGTAACCGACACGGCCGTGGCGTTGGGGCCCTGGACCATGACGGTGGTGCCGAGCACCGACGTCACCAGGCCGCGCACGGCGGCGAAGTTGGGGTTGGGGGTGCGATTGGGATTGGGGGTGCGGCTGGGGTTGGGGGTCGCCCCCGCGCCGAGCCCGCCGGGGCCGCCGCGCAGCGTGCACGAGCCGTTGACCGCCGGGCTGATCCGGACCGTCGCGGCCGTCACGGCGCCCGTGGCGTCCTTCTTGCCGGTGGCCGTGATGCAGCTGCCCGCAACGATGTCGGCGACAGTCCCGGTGCGCGTCTGCGTGACCGTGGTCGAGCCGGCCAGCTTCACGGTGACGTCACCGCTGGTGGTGTTGAGCACAAGCGTGGTGCCAGTCATCTGCACCAGCTCCCCGGCGGCGCCGTTACGGCTCAGCCGCGCGGCTCCCTGACCGCTGCCCGCTGCTCCCGCGCTCGACGACGAGGCGCTCCCCGCCGCGCTCCCGCTGCTGCCGCAGGCGGCGATCATCAGGGCTGCGGCCGCCCCCGTGGCGGCGATCAATCGGTTCATGCGTGGTCTCTCCTGGTGGATCGTGGTGACGGACGCTGTCACTGGGCGCGCAGCGCGTCGATGGGGGCGAGCCGCGCCGCGCGCGCCGCCGGGTAGACGCCGAAGATGAGGCCAACGCCGGCCGCAACTGCGACGGCGATGACCACGGGAAGGGCCGTTATGGTCACGGCGATGGTGGTGAAATGAGGGATGAGCACCCCGGCGAGCAGACCGAGCGCCACCCCGAGGATGCCGCCGACGACGCTCAGGGTCGCGGCCTCGACCAGGAACTGGCGCAGCAGATCGCCGGGAGTGGCGCCCACGGCCTTGCGCAGACCGATCTCGCTGGTCCGCTCGGTGACCGAGACGAGCATGATGTTCATGACGCCGATGCCCCCGACCAGCAGGGAGATCGCCGCCACGCTGGCCAGCAGGATGGTGAGCGTCTGGGTGATGGACTGCGCGGTGCTGAGGATCGAGCTCTGCAGCTGGATGTTGAAATCGGCGTTGGCGGCGTTGGTGGCCCCGTGGGTGTTGAGCAGGAGCTGGTCGGCCTCCTGATACGCGGAGCCCACCGTGTCGGCGCCCGTTGCGCTGAGCAGGATGCGCTGCACGCTGTTGGGGCTGCCCCCGGTCAGCACGTCCTGCGCGGTGGTGATGGGCACGACGGCGAGGTCGTCGCCGCTCACGAAGCCCTGGCCGCCGCTGGTGTTGAGGATGCCGATCACGGTGAACGGCACCTTGCCGATGGTGACCGAGCTGCCCACCGTGGCGCCGAGGTTCTGGGCGGTGGTGCTGCCCAGCACCACCTTCTGCGCGTGCGCGGTCAGATCCGAGGTGGTGATGAAAGTCCCGGACTCCACGGTGCGCGCGTTGGCCACCAGCCAGTCGCGGTTGCTGCCCGAGACCTGGGTGCTCCAGTTGGAGGCGCCGCTCACCAGGGACTCGCGGGCCTGCACCACCGGGGCGACCGCCTGGATGTCCGGCGCGTTGTCCTTCGACGCCAGGCCGTTGACATCATCCATGGTCAACGTGTTGGCACTGCCAAGGCCGCCGAACACGCCGCGCACGCTGGTGCTGCCCGGGGAGACGGTGAGCAGGTTGCTCCCCAGCGAGGCGACCCGCGCGTTGATGACATCCGACTGCGCCTGTCCGATGCCGACTGTGCAGATCACCGCGGCCACCCCGAAGAGGATCCCCAGGGTGGTGAGCAGCGAGCGCAGGCGGTGGCCGGCGATGCCGCGTAGCCCGGTCTCGAACGTGCGCAGCGGGTTCACGCGGCCACGTCATCCTGGAGATGGCCATCGCTCATCGTTACAACGCGGTGGGCCACGGCGGCGACGTTGGGGTCGTGGGTGATGAGCACGACCGTGCGGCCGTAGGCATTGAGGTCCCGCAGGATGCCCAGCACCTCGCGACTCGATCCGGAGTCGAGGTTGCCGGTGGGTTCGTCGGCGAGGATGAGGTCGGGGTCGGTGACCAGCGCGCGCGCGATCGCGACGCGCTGCTGCTGTCCGCCGCTCAGCTGGGTCGGCCGGTGCTCGACACGGTCGCTGAGCCCGACCTGCTCGAGGGACCTCATGGCGGAACCGCGCCGGTCGCGGGCATTGCGATACAGGAGCGGCAGCTCGACGTTGCGCCAGGCCGACATGCTCGGCAGGAGGTGGAACTGCTGGAAGACGAAGCCGATGCGCCGGTTGCGCACGCGGGCGAGCTCGTTCTCGGTCATCCGGCTCACGTCGTCGCCGGCAAACCAGTAACGGCCTTCGCTGGGCACGTCCAGGCAGCCCACGATGTGCATGAGCGTCGACTTGCCCGAGCCGGAGGGACCCATGACCGCAACGAACTCACCCTGCTGAACGCTGAGGTCGACGCGGTCGAGGGCATGCACGGCGGCGTCGCCGGTTCCGTAGACCTTGGAAACGGATTCGAGCCGTAGGACGTCAGCGGCCACGGCGGTCAGCCCCCGGCGGCGCCGCCGCCACCACCACCGCGACCGGTCCCGGTGCCGCCGCCGCCGACCCCGAAAAGCCCGCCGCCACCGGTGCGGGCGGAGGCGGTGGGAATGGCGCTGCTGACGGTGGCGATCACCACGGTGTCGCCGACGTTGAGGCCGGACTGGATCTCGGTGCGCAGCGCGTCCGAGGCGCCGACCTGCACCTGCACGGTCTGGGGGACGCCGTTGACCAGGACCTGGACGCTGTTGCCGCCCTGGACGGCGCTGGTGGGAACGGTGAGAACGTGGACGACCTGGTTGACGATGATGCTGATCGCCGCCGACACGCCCGCGTGCAGCGACGGGTTGCTGCCGTCGAGGGTGACGGTGACCGAGAAGGTGGCCACCCCGGAGGTGACGGTCGCCTCCTGCGAGACCGAGGTCACCTTCCCGGTTATCGCCTGGGTCGATCCGGCGGGGACGACGCGGGCGCGCTGGCCGATGGCCACCTCATTGATCTGCGCGTCGCTCACCGTCCCGGTCACCTCGAAGGCGCCCGGCGTGAGGATCACGACGGCATGCGTGGTGGTCGCGGAGGCGCTTGTCGAGGCGCTTGCGCTCGACCCTGAGGAGCCCGAACCGGACACGGCCTGCCCAACGGTGATGTTGACCTGCCCGGCAATGCCGGCCGCG
>DATDHG010000016.1:0-42914 GCA_036521675.1 Candidatus Dormiibacterota bacterium | reverse complement strand
TGCTGGACGGCCCCGACGCCTTCGCCGAGTTCAGCCGGACAGTCGTGCTGCGCCCCTTCCTGGCCCGCCTGTCCAACGTTCCCGAGCAGGATCGGTTCGTCGCCGCGGTGACGGCCCAGGCGGCCGGGGCTCAGCCGCCCTGGTCGCTCGACTACGTCCGCCTCACCATGCTTGCTTCCAAGCCCGCTCAGAAGTCGTCACAGGAAAGGCTGGCCTGACCGGCTTTCGCGGTCTTGTCATATCCGGCGTGGCCTCGAAGCCAGCCCATGGCCGCCGTCGCTGAGTTGAGGACCGAGACGTGTCCGTCGTCGGCAGACAGCCGCAGCTCTGCCGAGGGGCAGCGGCGCGCCAGCCATTCGCTGTGTGCGCTGGGCACGATCCGATCTCGGCCACCGTGCAGCAGAAGGACCGGCGCAGTTGCCTGGGCAGGGTCGAATCCCCATGGGGCGACGTAGGCGAGGTCGTCGTCTATCAGCCCACCCGGTCCAGCCTTCAGGGCCGGACCGACCACCTCGGCCAGCCAGGACCACTCACCCGAGAGCGCGGCGCGATCCGCCGGAGTGAATTCCATGTCGTACTCGGCGCCAGATGCCTCGTATTGCTCCTTGGCCGCACGTCCCTCGGTGGCGGCGCGCAGGGAGGCCACCCCCGAGGCCGCCATGCCCGCGAACCAGTCGAGTCCCTCGGCGCCGAACGGGGCCATCCCGGCCATGCTCACCACGCCCAGGACGCGTTCCGGCAGCAGCGCGCCACAGGCCAGGGCATGCGGTCCGCCGCCGGAATGGCCCATGACCGCGAACTGATCGATGCCCAGCGCATCGGCGATGCTGGAGACGCACCTGGCCGCCGAGGCCACGTCGCGGCCTGGGTCAGGGGTTGAGCCGCCGTATCCGGGCCGGTCGTACGACACCCACCGGATGCCAAGCCGGGCGGCTTCCGGGAACAGGGGCTTGGGAGGCGCGCCGAGGTTCGGCGTGCCGTGGTGCCAGAAGACAGTGAGGCGACCGGTGGCGCCAGCCCCGCCCGTGTCGTACGTGTGCAGGGTGCGACCGTCGCCCAGCGTCAGATCCAGCTCTGTCACCGTGTCAGTCGATCCCGAGGGGCTCGGCGGCCGCCCCGGCCGCGCCGGCCGCCTCGACGGCGCGGCGCAGCACCTCCAGGCGCTCGGCGGAGTCCCCGGCTGCGGCGGCGATGCCCGCGAGGTAGGCGGCCACCGGGGCGAACTGGCGGGCCCCTGACGAGCGCGCCGCGGCTCCGGCGACCTCGAGGACCGCGCCGACCTCGGCGGCGGTCGGGGGTTCGACGCCCACTTCGTCGAGGGCGGCGAGGAAGCGGTCGAACCAGGCGTTCAGCGCGGCGTTCCGGCCGCCGGCGGCGCGACCAGGGCCGAGCGGGCCAGCTCAGCGCTCATGCTGACCAGCCGCGAGTCCGGCCCCAGCGGCGGGGTCATGTCGAAGACCACGCCGGGATGGCGCTCCCGGGCCGCGTCGATGAAGGCCGGGATGTCGCGCTGGGTGTGATTGCCTCGATGGAGGAAGTACGGAAGCAGCACGATGCGCCTCGCTCCGCCGCTCACGGCGACGTCGATGGCCGTGGGGATGTCCGGCTCGCTGATCTCGAGGAAGCCGGCCACGGCGGGAAGCCCGAGCTCGCCCGCGAGGGCGTCAGCGAGTTCGAGAGGGGCTTCCCGGGTACCCGGGGCGCGACTGCCGTGGGCGATGACCACGAGCGCGGCCGGCTGGTTCACTTCCCCTTTGTAACCCAACGGGCGTCCGCGGACGCCTCCGAGCGGTGAAAATGCCCGATGTCACAAGGCCACTACGGTGGTCAGGCCCGTCTCCGCTAAGGTCCCCAACTCGTGCGTCCCACCACCATCCCCACCCACCGCTTCCTCGCCCTCGCCAGTCTCACCACGGCTGTGCTCTGCGCCTGCGGCGGGAGCTCGCCGAGCTCCACGTCCAGGGCCGCCACGTCCGCGCCAAGCGCCAGCGACACCCCCGCCTCGACCCCCGCCGCTACCCCGGCGCCGACGCCGACGCCAGTGCCAACCCCGCCGCCGATGACAGCCCCGCTGATCGTCCAGGTGGAGAACGCCGAGGCGGCACGGCCGCAGTCCGGGCTCAGCGGCGCGGGGCTCGTGTACGAGTACGAGACCGAGGGCGGTATCAGCCGCTTCAGCGCGTTCTTCTTCGGTGTGCCGGGCAGCCCGGTGGGTCCCGTGCGAAGCGCGCGCCTCGCCACGATCAAGCTGCTGCGGATCTACGGCGGCAGCCTGCTCTACTCCGGGGCCAGCCAGTACGTCTCGGGCCAGCTGGCCGCGAGCGGGCTGCGCTCCTACAACGAGACGAGCGCGCGCGGTGCGCTGTTCCGGGTGGGTTACCGCTTCGCGCCACACAACCTGTACACCGACCAAGCACACGCTTCCGCACTTGAGCAGCGGGTCAACGCCGCGCCCGTGGGATATCAGCTCTGGGCGCGCACCGACCCGGCCGCGCTTCCGCCCGGGGGGACTCCCGCCCCGCGCGTGACCGTGCCGGTGTCGGCCTCGGAGCGGCCGGTCTTCACCTATGACGCAGCCAGCCACGGTTATCGGCGGACTGAGCCGGGCACCGGGCTGATGATCGATGCTGCCAGCGGCGCCCCGTGGGGGACCCCCAACGTGGTCGTGCTCCAGGTGCCTGTCACTGTCGGCCCGGAGGTGGAGGACGTCAGCGGGACTCACGGGCTTGACTTCGGGATCGTGGGCTCCGGCACGGGCCAGCTGCTGGTCGGCGGCCAGATCTATCCGATCAAGTACACGCAGGGTCCGAGCGGTCCGCCCCAGCTCACCCTCGATAACGGGGCGCCCGCGCCGATCGTGCCCGGGCAGGTGCTCATCTGCTTGACGCGCCTCGGGACCGCGGCGGGCTGACCGTTTCGCCGGCGATCGCCCGCATCGTGGGTGGCCGGTCCCGTGGCATCGTTATCGGTCGGCTCGATGCGCGGGGCGCGTCCGGGCCGTAACCGTCTTTCTGGCGAGGAGCGCGAGTGTCCGAGGCGCTGTTGATCCGCGATCTCATGCATCAGCCGGCGGTCACCGTGCGTCCGGACCACACCCTGGCCGCCGCATCGCGCATCCTCGGTGAGCGAAAGGTGGGCGCGGCCGCCGTGCTCGGTGGCGACGACGCCATCGTGGGCATCGTCAGCGAGCGCGACGTGCTCCGCGCGGTGGGTGGCGGGCTCGACCCCAACACCACGCTGGTCGAGGCCGTGATGACCCGCGACCCCGTCACCGTCCACGCCGACGACAGCGTGGCAGGAGCGCTGACCATCTTCCGCGAGCGCCAGTTCCGCCATCTTCCCGTGGTGGCGGACGGCAACCACGTGGCCGGCATCCTCTCGATCCGGCATGTGGTCCGGGTGGCTCAGATCCAGGAGGTCCAGCACGTCGCGGCATGGGCCCCCGACACCCTCGCCCCGCGCGGCCTCGAGGGGGTGGCGGTGGCGGAGACGACAGTCGGCGACGTCCGCGGGGAGGAGGGTTTCTTCCACTACCGCGGCTACAACGCCACCGAACTGGCCCGGAATTGCTCGTTCGAGCAGGTCTGGCACCTGCTCGTGGACGGCGAGCTCCCCGACGCCGACCAGCTCCGGGCGTTCCGGGCGCGCACCGTCCTCGACCGCGCCCTGCCCGCAGGGGTGGCCGATGTGCTTGAGCGGCTCGCCGCCCTGCCCGGTTTCACCCCCCTGGGGGCGCTGCGCTCGGCGGTTTCGGTGGCCGCGACGGCGCTCGACGTCCAGCCCACCCTGGACATCGCCGCCGAGAAGGTGCGCGCCGACGCGCTGCGGCTGGCGGCCCTCACCCCGGTGCTGCTCATGGAGATGTACCGACGGCGTCAGGGCCAGGAGCCGGTCGCCCCGGCCCCCGACCTGGACTACGCCTCCAACTACATCCACATGCTGACCGGGACCCCGCCCGATCCCGCCGCCGCCCGGGCCCTGGAGGTGTACCTGATCCTCACGATGGACCACGGGTTCAACTCCTCGACGTTCACCTCGCGGGTGATCACCTCGACAGGCTCCGACATGGGTTCGGCGTTGACGGGGGCGATTGGCGCCCTGGCCGGCCCGCTCCACGGGGGGGCGCCGTCGCGCGCGCTCGCCATGCTCGACGCCATCGGCACCCCCGACCGCGCCGAGCCCTACCTGCGCCGGGAGATCGAGGCCGGCAACCGCCTGATGGGCTTCGGCCACCGCGTCTACAAGACCGACGATCCGCGCTCGCTGCTGCTCCGCGACGTCGCCACCGAGCTGGGCGGCCCTCAGGCCGACTTTGCCCGTCACGTCGAGGCGACCGCGCTGCGGGTGCTGCACGAGCTGAAGCCGGGTCGCCGTCTCTACACCAACGTCGAGTTCTACGCAGGGGTGGTCATGAACTCGGTGGGAGTGCCGCGCGACATGTTCACGCCGACGTTCGCCTGCAGCCGGACGGTGGGCTGGACGGCGGCGATCATCGAGCAGGCCGCCAACAACCGGCTGATCCGGCCCTCGGCTCTCTACGTGGGGCCGGCGGCGCCGCGGCCGCTTCCGGAGGGGTACGCGCGGGCGTAGGCGGACGTCGCTGGAGGGTCGGCACGAGGCTTCGAGCAGGGGCGGCGCGCCGGAGCAGCTTGGTAGACTGGCCTCGGTATGCTGGCTGACTACGCGCCGGTCCTGGTCTTCTTCGGGATCTGCGTCGCCTTCGGCGCCGGCGTGCAGGTCCTCAACTTGATGGTCGGTCCGCGCTCCCGGCACGAGGCGGCCAAGGAGTTGCCGTACGAATGCGGGATCATGCCCGTGCAGTCGGCGCGGCGGCGTTTCTCAGTGTCCTTCTACGTGACCGCCATGCTCTTCATCATCTTCGACGTGGAGTCGATTTTCCTTTTCCCGTATGCCGTGGTCGTGCGCGAGCTGAAGATCTTCGGCCTGGTGGAGATCGGTATCTTCGTCGCCACGCTGGTGATCGCCCTGGCCTACGTGTGGCGCAAGGGGGCACTGCGGTGGGAGTGACCCGGTGACCGCCGGGCTGGGCGTGCTGCGCGCGCAGGCGGGCGCCGACGCCCCGGCGCTGCCCATCCCCCGCGCCGAGGAGCGGGAGCGCACCGCGGCCATGGGTGGAGTGGTCACCACGAGCATCAGCAAGCTGCTGGCGTGGGGCCGCTACTCGTCGCTCTGGCCGGCCAACTTCGGCCTCGCCTGCTGCGCGATCGAGATGATGAGCACCGCCGCCAGCCGCTACGACCTCTCGCGCTTCGGTGCCGAGGTCTTCCGGGCGTCGCCGCGGCAGAGCGACATGATGATCGTCGCCGGCCGCGTCAGCCAGAAGATGGCCCCGGTGCTGCGGCAGATCTACGACCAGATGCCAGAGCCCAAGTGGGTGATCAGCATGGGCGCGTGCGCCTCGTGCGGCGGCATCTTCAACAACTACGCCATCGTCCAGGGCGTCGACAAGGTGGTGCCCGTGGACGTCTACATTCCCGGCTGCCCGCCGCGACCGGAAGCGCTGATCGACGCAGTCGTCAAGCTGCAGAGGAAGATCGCGGCCGAGCACCACACGCTGCGGTAAGCGTTTCGGTGCCATGACGACCACAACTGCCGGCGCGTCGGCGCGCCCGCTGGCCGGGGCGCGCGCCGCGCAGCTGCTCGCCGCGCGCCTGCCCGAGGCCGTGCTCCGCCGCGAAGAGGGTCTGGGTGAGGAGACGGTGGTGGTGTCCCGTGAGCACCTGCCGGCGGCGATACGACTGCTGCGCGACGACGCGGACGGCCTCTACACCCTGCCGATCATGGTCACCGCAGTCGACTGGCCCGACCGCGAGCCCGACATGCCCCGCTTCGACGTCGTGTACCAGCTGCGCTCGATGATGCACAACGACGTCTGCCGGCTGGTCGTCCAGGTCGCCGAGGACGATGCCTGGATGCCCACGCTGGAGGGGGTGTTCGCCGGCATGGACTGGCACGAGCGCGAGTGCTGGGACCTCTTCGGGATCGACTTTCGCGGCCACCACGACCTGCGCAGGATTCTCCTCCCCGACGACTGGGAGGGTCACCCGCTGCGCAAGGACTACGTCTCCTTCGGCGAGCCGGTGGCCTTCACCCACAACCTGCAGTGGGCGCTGCCCATGGCCGAGCGGCCGGCGGACATGCCCGGCACGTACCACCCGTGACCACCGTCCTGCCGCCCCCGGGACCGCCAGGGCCGTACACCTCGGGCCGCCCCCCCATCGACGCCCTGCCCCTCGAGGAGGCCGTCGACCTGGTTCAGATCGGCGCCAACACCATGGAGCTGAACATGGGCCCGCAGCACCCCTCCACGCATGGAGTGCTGCGCCTGGTTCTCGACATCGATGGCGAGATCATCAAGGACGTCAGGCCCGACATCGGCTTTCTCCACACCGGCTTCGAGAAGAGCTTCGAGTCGCACACGTACCAGCAGTGCATCCCGCTCACGGACCGCATCGACTACCTGGCGCCCCCCATGAACAACCTCGCCTTCGCGCTGGCGACGGAGAAGCTGCTGGGTTGCGAGGTGCCCCCGCGGGGCCAATACATCCGGGTCATCATGGCGGAGCTGGCTCGCATCGGCAGCCATCTGATCTGGGCGGGAACCGCGGGCATCGACATCGGCGCGGTCACGCCCTTCCTCTACATGTGGCGCGAGCGCGAGAAGATCCTCGACATCAACGAGCTCGTCAGCGGCGTGCGCATGATGACGTCGTACATCCGCGTGGGCGGCTTGATGGCCGACGTACCCGACGAGTTTTACGGCATGGTCAACGACGTCGTGCGGACCTTCCCGCACTTCATCGACGACTACGAGCTGCTGCTCACCAAGAACCCCATCTGGCGGCAGCGGCTCATCGGCGTGGGACGCATCAGCGCCGACGACGCGATCGCCTACGGCGTGACCGGCCCGGCGCTGCGTGGCTCGGGGGTGGCGTACGACCTGCGCAAGGCCCAGCCCTACAGCTCCTACGACCACTTCAGCTTCGACGTCCCCATCGGCGGCAACGGCGACGTGTACGACCGCTACCTGGTGCGCATGCAGGAAATGCGGGAATCGGTGAAGATCATCCAGCAGGCGTACGAGCATCTCCCCCGCGGGCCGGTCAACACCCTGGACCGCAAGGTGGCACTGCCGCCGCGCAACGAGATCAATACCTCGATGGAGTCGCTCATCCACCACTTCAAGCTGGTCACCGAGGGCTTCCGCCCGCCCCGCGGGCAGGTGTACTCGGCGATCGAGTCGCCGCGCGGCGAGCTGGGGGTCTACATGGTGAGCGACGGCGGCAATCGGCCCTACCGCTGCAAGTGGCGAGCGCCCTCCTTCAGCAACCTCAGCGCTCTGCCCCACATGGGGCGCAACGCCCTCATCTCCGACGCCGTTGCCGTGGTTGGCTCCATCGACATCGTGCTCGGGGACGTCGACCGGTGACGCTCAGCGCCACCACACGGTCGCGCATCGAGAGCCTCCGCGAGCGGTACCCGCAGCCGCGTTCAGCGATCCTGCCGTGCCTGTGGGCGGTTCAGGACGAGCATGGCTGGCTGCCGCCCGAGGGGATGCTCGAGGTGGCCGAGCTGCTCGCCCTGGCCCCGAGCGAGGTGCAGGCGGTGTCGACGTTCTACTCCATGTACTTCACCCGCCCCCAGGGCGAGCACCTCGTGGTGGTGTGCATCAACGCCCCCTGTGCGCTCCGCGGCGCCGACGACGTGGTGGGCTACCTGGAGCGCAAGCTCGGCTGCCCATCGGGCGCGACCACTGCCGACGGGCGGTTCACATGGCAGTCGACCATCGAGTGTCTGGGGGCGTGCGGCGGCGCGCCCATGATGCAGGTCGACCACCACTTCCACGAGAACCTGACCCCGGACAAGATCGACAGCATCCTGGAGCGGGTGGGAGGCGGACCCGCCGACGGAGCCGAGGACCTGGCCCCGGCGGCCGCGCCGCGCAAGCCGCGCCGCGGCCGCCGGCCGGCCTCCGCCGAGGCCGCGGCCGATCGCGGCGACGGCGCCGCCAAGTAGGATCGCGGACCCGTGGCCGAGTACAAGCTGCTCCTCAAGGATGTGGGGACCCCCGAGCTGTGGCGTCTCGACTCGTACGAGGGCGTGGGCGGGTACCAGGCGCTGCGCGAGGCGCTGCGCAAGTACACGCCTGACGAGGTCGTCGAGGAGGTCAAGCGCTCCGGTCTGCGCGGGCGCGGGGGCGCCGGCTTTCCCACCGGGACCAAGTGGTCATTCCTGCCCAAGGACGTCTTTCCGCGCTACCTGTGCATCAACGCCGACGAGTCCGAGACCGGTTGCTTCAAGGACCGCTACCTCATCGACGAGAATCCCCATCAGATCATCGAGGGGACGCTGCTCGCCGCCTACGCGCTCCGTGTCGAGGTGGCCTTCATCTACATCCGCGGCGAGTACTTCGACCAGCGCCTGCTCCTCGAGCGCTGCGTGGAGGAAGCGCGCGCGGCCGGATACATCGGCAGAAGCATCCTGGGCAGCGATTTCAGCTGCGACCTCATCGTCCATGGGGGGGCGGGCGCCTACATCTGCGGCGAGGAGACAGCGCTCATCGACTCCCTCGAGGGGTTGCGCGGTCAGCCCCGGCTCAAGCCGCCCTTCCCCGCGGTCAAGGGCCTCTACGGCCAGCCCACAGTGGTCAACAACGTCGAGACCGTGGCCACCCTGCCGCACATCGTCCAGCGCGGCGGTGAGTGGTTCGCCACCAACCTGGGCGCGGACCGCAGCAGCGGGACGCGCGTGTTCTGCGCCAGCGGACACATCGAGCGCCCCGGCGTCTACGAGATCGAGCTGGTGAAGACCACCGGCCGCGAGTTTCTCGACGACCTCTGCGGAGGGGTCTGGAAGGGACGGGCCCTCAAGGCCTACCAGCCCGGAGGCGGCTCCATGCAGGTGCTGCTCCCCGAGCACCTCGACCTGCCGATGGACATGGACGTCTATGCCAAGGCGGGGAGCTCGCTGGGCGCGGGCGGCATGATGTTCATGGACGAGACCACCTGCCTGGTCGACGTCTCGCTGCGGCTGGTCGACTTCTACCGCCACGAGTCGTGTGGGAAGTGCGTGCCGTGCCGCGAGGGAACCTACTTCGAGAGCACCCTCATGCATCGCCTCGAGGCCGGCGTGGCCACCCGCGAGGAGCTGGCGGCGCTCAGCGACATCTGCGACAACATGGACGGCAAGTGCTTCTGCCCGCTCGGTGACACGGCGACCTGGTTCGTCATGAGCGCCTACAAGGCCTTTCGCGACGAGTTCGAGGCCCACTGCGGGGCCGGTGGCTGTCCGGTCCGCTCGGCGCCCGCCGTCGCGGCGCTGGTCAACGCCTGAGCACCGCGGGGAGCCCGGTTCTCGACATGACTGACACCAACGGCACCACCCCCGGGGCCGTCGACGACGGCAGGGTCGGGCTGGAGATCGACGGGCGGGCCGTGCGCGTGCCGCCGGGCACCCTGGTCTGGGACGCGGCCACGCGGGCAGGCATCCACATCCCCGTCTACTGCGCCCATCCGAAGATGGAGCCCGTGGCGGTGTGCCGCATGTGCCTGGTCACAGTGGAGAAGATGCCCAAGCTCCAGCCCGCCTGCGCGACCGTGGTCAGCGAGGGGATGGTGGTCCACACGCAGACCGACCAGGTGGCCAAGGCGCGCGAGGGCATGCTGGAGTTCCTGCTTCTCAACCATCCCCTCGACTGCCCGGTCTGCGACCGCGGCGGCGAGTGTGACCTCCAGGACTTCGCGTTCCGCTACGGACCCGAGAGCAGCCGCATGCCGATCACCGACAAGGTGCATTTCGAGAAGGCGGTGCCGCTCAGTGACCGCATCGAGCTCGACAACGAGCGCTGCATCCTCTGCTGGCGCTGTGTGCGCTACTACGATGAGATCACCGGCGAGAAGGAGATCGTCCTCCAGGAGCGCGGCGTCGGAACGGTCGTGGCCACCTTCGAGGGCAGGCCGCTCCAGAGCGAGTTCCAGGGCAATCTCCCTGAGGTCTGCCCGGTGGGAGCGCTCACCCACCGCCAGTACCGCTTCGTGGCGCGCCCCTGGGACCTGCAGCGCGCCAAGGGAGTGTGCGCGGAGTGCTCGTACGGCTGCAACGTCAACGTCGACACCCGTGACTTCGAGCTGGTGCGCTTCGCCAGTCGCGACAACCCGCTGGTCGACGACATGTGGCTCTGCGACCGGGGCCGGTACAGCGTGGCCCGCTGGAACCAGACCGCCCGGGTGCGCCGTCCGCTGCTCCGGCAGAGCGGCGCGGGAGGGGAGCGGGAGGTGGCCGTCGCCGAGGCGGTGCACGAAGCCGCCCGCCGCCTCGCCGCCGTCAAGGACACCCATGGCGCGACGGCCATCGGCGTCCTGTGCGGCGTCGAGACCACCAACCAGGAGGCCTACCTGCTGCAGCGCCTGGCCCGCGAGGTGCTGGGCACGCAGCATCTCGATCACCAGCTGGAGACGTTCCCCGGCCTGCGCCCCGCCGAGCACGAGCTGGCGATCGCCGAGCTGGAGGAGTGCTCGGCGGTGGTCGTCCTCGGCGATCGGCCGGAGGCCGAGGCGCCCGTGCTGCGCCTGCGGCTGTTCAAGGCGCAGCGCCGGGCCGCGGTCAGCGTCCACCGCGTCGCCGCCGGCGAGACGGCCGCCGCCCTGGCGCAGAGGATCCGCGGCGAACGTCTGGTCGGCGTGGTGGTCGACGAGGCCGAGCGCGAACGGGGGGCGGAGGTCAGCGCCGCCCTGGCCGCGGTGAACAGCGCCGTGCGGCGCCTCACGATCACGCGCGGGGTGAACGGTCGCGGGCTGAAGGATCTGGGGATGCTGCCCGGGCTGCTCACTGGATACGAGCCGGCTCCGGGGGCGGGCAAGAACGGTCGCGAGATCCTCGAGGCGGCCGCGGACGGCCAGGTGAAGGCGCTGCTGCTCCTCAACGCGGACGCTCTTGTCGCCGCCGCCGGGGAGCTGGGCGAGCGGGCGCTGCGCCGCGCCGAGGTGATCGTCGCCGTCGAGACCCAGGTCGGCGCGGTCGCCGCAGCGGCGAGCGTGCTCATCCCGGGCCACGCCCTGCTCGAGAAAGCAGGGTCGGTGACCAACTGTGAGGGGCGCGTGCAGCGCATTCGCCAGGCGCTGCCGCCGGCGTCGCAGACGCCGCCGGAGACGCGTGTGCTGGCCATGCTCGCGGCTGCGCTGGGGGCGCCCGGCTGGCCCGGCGAGACGATGGCGGTCAACCGCGCTCTGATGGAAGCCCTCCCCGCCTATCGACAGGCCGGCAACGGCGCCCTGGCGCGCTTCGCGGTGGCGGTGGCCTGATGTTCCACCCCCCCGTTGCCGACCTCGTCAACTACAGGATCGGCCCGGACTACTGGTGGGTGATCATCGTCAAATCCGTCATCCTGCTGGGTTTTCTGGCCACGGCCGGGGCGTACTCGACGCTCGCCGAGCGCAAGGTGTCAGCGCGGATCCAGCTGCGCATCGGTCCCAACCGGGTGGGGGCCTTCGGGCTGATGCAGCCCGCGGCAGACGGCGTCAAGACCATCTTCAAAGAGGTGGTCATGCCGGCGGGCCGCGACCGGGTCCTCTATCTGGCGGCTCCGGTCCTGGGCTCGGTCATGGCCCTGCTCGCCTTCTCGCTCATCCCCTTGAGCGGGCCCAACGACCTCAACGGGTATGCCCTGCACTGGGATATCGCGCATGCCAACGTGGGCCTGCTCTACATCCTCGCCATCACGTCGATCGGCGTGTACTCGATCTTCCTGGGGGGCTGGGCGGCGAACAGCAAGTACTCCCTGCTGGGGGCACTGCGCAGCGCGGCCCAGCTCATCTCCTATGAGATGGCCGCGGCCTTCGCCCTGCTCAGCATCGTCATCCTGGCCGGCAGCCTCGATTTGGAGCGGATCGTCCTGGCGCAGACGCACGCCTGGTTCATCGTCATGCAGCCGCTCGCTTTCTTCCTCTACTTCACCGCGGCGATGGCGGAGACCAACCGCGCCCCGTTCGACCTTCCCGAGGCCGAGTCGGAGCTGGTCGCCGGTTACCACACCGAGTACTCCGGGCTGAACTTCGCCTTCTACTTCCCGCTCGGCGAATACATCAACATGCTCGTGGTCTGCAGCATCGCCACCGCGCTCTTCCTCGGTGGCTGGCTGCCCATCCTGCCCTTCCATCCGTTCGACTGGATCCCGGGCCCGTTCTGGTTCCTGGGCAAGGTGTTCACGCTCATCTTCGTGATGCTGTGGGTGCGCTGGACCTGGCCGCGGCTGCGCTACGACAGGTTGATGAACCTGGGCTGGAAGGTGCTGATGCCGCTGGGGCTGATCAACATCACGATCACCGGTGCCGTGGTCGCCATCCAGGCGTCGCGGTAGGAAGCGGGAACGTGCTCAAACAGCTCGCCGAGGGCCTGGCCTTCACGCTCAAGCAGATGATGCGCAAGCCGATCACCCTGCAGTGGCCCGAGGAGCAGAAGCCCGCGCCGCCCCGCCACCGGGGGCGGCACATCCTGCACCGCTACGACAACGGCCTGGAGAAGTGCATCGGGTGCGAGCTGTGCGCGGCCGCCTGCCCGGTGGGCTGCATCTATGTAGGCCCGGCCGAGAACGACCCCGACAACCCGGTTTCCCCCGGCGAGCGCTACGCGGCGCGCTACGAGATCAACCTGATGCGCTGCATCTACTGCGGATACTGCGCAGAGGCCTGCCCCACCGAGGCCATCACCCTGGGACCCCGGTACGACCTCGCCGACTACCGCCGCGAGCGCCTGGTGGTCACCAAGGAGGAGCTGCTCGAGGCGTGGCCCGGCTTCGAGCAGGGCCAGGCCGGCAACCTGGTCGGCGCCGGCGCGGACCAGCGCGGCATGGCCGCGCACGATCCCGGGGTGAGCCCCCGGCTGGCCTGGGACAGTGAGGACTCGGCGGCGCCGGAGGACGGGGAGCCGGCGGTCCCGGACATGTGGGGGATCGCGCCGCACGTACCGACGGTGATCGAACCCGGTGGCGAGGGCAAGCCGCGATGACGGTGCTGGTCTGGGTGGTGAGCGGGCTGGCGCTGATCTGCGCTGTGATGGTCGTGGCGTCGGACAAGACCATCTACTCCGCGCTGTGGCTGGTGGGCAACATGGTGCTGCTGGCGGTGCTCTTCCTGCTCCTCAATGCGCAGTTCCTGGCGGCGGTGCAGATCATCATCTACGCCGGCGGGATCATGGTCCTCTTCGTGTTCATCATCGCCCTGCTGTCTCCAGGGAGCGGGACTGACGTCGAGGAGCATAAGGACCGGGGCTGGCGGTTCCTCGTGGGGCTGGGAACCGCAGTGTTCATCACGGGCGCCGTCTTCCTGCTGGCCAACAACGGGACCACGTTCGACAAGAACTCGTCCACACACACGTTGCGCGGAGAGCAGCTCGGCCGGCTCGCCGACCCGAGCGCTGCCAATCAGCAGAAGTTTCAGTTTACCCCCGACGCCGTCAATGCCCACGGCAACGTGCAGACGGTGGGGGAGACGCTTTTCACCCGCTTCCTGCTGCCCTTCGAGATCACCGCGCTGCTGCTCCTCGTGGCCGCCATCGGGGCCGTCTACATGACGCGGCATCATCGCGAGGACCAGCCGGCGGTGATCAGATAGAGATGCTCGACACTCAGCAGACCTTTCCCTGGCTGCTCGCGGTGGCCTCGGGGATGTTCACCATCGGCGCTCTGGGCGTGCTGATACGGCGCAACCCGCTAGTGGTCTTCATGTGCATCGAGCTCATGCTCAATGCCGTCAACCTCGCCTTTGTCACCTACGGGCACTTCCTGAACAGCATGGACGGGCAGATGTTCGCCCTGATGGTGGTGGTGGTGGCCGCTGCCGAGGTGGTGGTGGGCCTGGCGCTGATCACCCAGGTCTTCCGCAGCGGGCGGGAGCTGGACGTCGACGACCTGAGTGAGATGAGCGAATGAGCCACGCGCTGCTGGCCGCGACGGCCATCCCGCAGAACGGCATGAGCACCGACAAGGCCAAAACGCTGGTCATCCTGGTGCTGGTACTGCCGCTCGCAGGTGCCCTCCTCAATGCCGCGCTCGGGCCGCGCCTGGGCCGCAGGTTCGTCAACTACGCGGGGACGCTGAGCATCCTGGCATCACTGATCGTGACCCTGGTGGTGTTCTTCACCATCCTCGGGGCCGACCAGTCGCTGCGCAGCACCACCGTCACGCTCTGGACCTACATCGACCTGGGCCCGGGCAACCTCAACGTCGACGTGAGCTTCACGTTGGACCAGCTCAGCGCGGTGATGATGCTGGTCATCACCGGCGTCGGCTTCCTGATCCACGTCTACAGCGTGGGGTACATGGAGCACGACGCCACCCCGCACCGGTTCTTCTCGTACATGAACCTGTTCATCTTCTCCATGCTGCTGCTGGTGCTGGCCGCCAACCTGCTGATCCTCATCGTGGGATGGGCGATGGTGGGATTGGCCAGCTACCTGCTGATCGGTTACTACTACGAGCGTCGCAGCGCCGTTCTGGCCGCGCGCAAGGCCTTCATCACCCAGGTGATCGGCGACATCGCCATGGTGGTGGCGGCCTTCATGCTGGTGCTCGGCCTGGGCGCGCACTCGCTCAGCCTCCCCGTGATCTTCGCCACCGCCCATGACGGCTTCGCGGTCAACGGCGCCTACGTCACGGCGATCTGCATGCTGCTCGCCCTCGGCGCCTTCGCCAAGTCGGCGCAGTTTCCACTGCACACCTGGCTGCCCGACGCCATGGAGGGCCCGACGCCGGTCTCGGCGCTGATCCACGCTGCCACCATGGTCACCGCCGGCGTCTATCTCATCGCCCGATTCCACACCCTCTTCGACATGAGCGTGCTCGCCCAGGGGATGGTGGCCTGCGTGGGGATGGGCACCGCCCTGATGGCCGGCGTCATCGCCCTCAGTCAGATCGACATCAAGCGAGTCATCGCCTTCTCGACGATGTCGCAGATCGGCCTGATGATCTTCGCTGTGGGCATCGGCGCCTACAGCGCGGGGATGTTCCACTTCATCACCCACGCCTTCTTCAAGGCGCTGCTCTTTTTGGCCGCGGGTAATGTCATCCACGCCCTCCACGACGAGCAGGACGTCCGGCTCATGGGCGGCGTCGAGCGGTTCATGACGAACACGGGACGCTATTTCCTCGTGGGCAGTGTCGCGCTGGCCGGCATCATCCCCTTCGCCGGGTACTACTCCAAGGAGGACCTCCTCGGCTTCGGCGCGGTGTACGGCCCCGGAGCGCCCGCCCTGTACATCGCCGGGCTGGTGGTCAATGTGCTGACCGGTATCTACGCGTTCCGTCTCTACTTCCTCGTGTTCCACGGCGAGCCGCAGACCGCGCGGATCAGCGATGCCAAGGAGGCGCGACGGGTGATGCTGGTCCCCGTGGCGCTGCTCGCCCTGGGCAGCGTCGTGAGCGGCTTTCTCCTGCAGTTCCCGCTCCCGGGAATCGGCAAGAACGTCATCGGCGACTGGCTCAACCCCGTCTTCGCCCAGTACGGCGGCACCGTCCTCGCCGAACCCTCGACCGCGACGGTGCTGCTCACCCAGCTGATCGGCCTGGCCGCGAGCCTGCTCGGCGTGGGGCTGGCGCGGCAGTGGTTCTTCTTCCACAGCCCCGACGCCGAGGTGGTCGCCTCACGCGTGCCCCGCTTCCTCACGCTCCTGTCTCTGCACCGTTTCTATTTCGACGACATCTACGATGCGGTGCTCGTGCGTCCGTCCCTGGCGGCCGCGCGCGGCGTGCGGCGCGTCATCGAGCCCCGCTACATCGACGGCGCGGTGCGCGGGGTGGGCAGCGCGCTGAGCGAGCTGAGCGTCGACTTCCGCACCTACCAGACCGGTTTCATCCGGGACTACGCGGCGATCATGACCATCGGCGCCGTGGGCTTCGTGGCCATCATGGTCCTGCTGGTGGCGCGATGAACAGCATCCCGTGGCTGACCCTGCTGCTGGTGGTCCCCGTGGGGACGGTGCTGGTGCTGCAGGTTCTGCCACGCCGCGCGACTGCGCTGATCAAGGCAGTGACCGTGGCGGGGACGCTGGCCAACGCCGCCATCGTGGCGGGGCTGCTGGTCGCCTTCGACCGGGCTCCGGGGACGAAAGCCTACGCCTTGCCCCAGGGAGGCTCGCATGCCGCCCCGCTCACCTTCCAGTTCCAGGAGTTCCACACCTGGGTCCCGGCGATCGGGGCCGGCTACCACGTCGGGATCGACGGTCTGAGCGCCTGGCTGCTGGCCCTCGACGCCGGCCTCTTCTTGCTTGCGGCCGTGGTGGTCTCGAGCCGGGACACCGAGCGGCTCAAGCTGTTCTGCGGGCTGCTGCTGCTCGCCGAGGGCGCGACCATGGGCGTGCTCCTCAGCCTCGACCTGCTGCTCTTCTATTTCTTCTGGGAGGGGATGCTGATCCCCCTCTACTTCCTGCTGGGCTTCTGGGGAGGGCCGGAGCGGGGCCGGGCGACGCTCAAGTTCGTCGTCTACACGGTGGCGGGCAGCCTGCTGATGCTGCTGAGCATCATCTACATCTACTTCGACCAGACGGCGACCGCGAGCGGGCATCTCACCTTCGATCTGCAGGCGCTGATCCTCAACCCCACCCCGACGCACGACGTGGTCGGCTTCAGCGCGTTCGGCCAGCACGTCTCGCTGCTCCTCACCCCGCGCCAGTTCGCCTTTGTCGGATTTGCGCTGGCCTTCCTGATCAAGGTACCAATCTTCCCGTTCCACACCTGGCTGCCCGACAGCTACGTCAACGCCCCCGTGGCGGTGCTGGTCTTCTTCGCGGGGATCGTCGGCAAGCTGGGCGCGTTCGCCTTCGTCCGGTATGCCCTCACCCTTTTCCCAGGCCGGGTGCAGGACTTCCACTACGTGATCGCCGCGCTGGCCGTGATCTCGATCATCTACGGTGCCCTCCTGGCGCTGAGTCAGCGCGACATCAAGCGCCTGGTCGCGTACGCCTCGATGAGCCACCTTGGCTACATCGTTCTGGGCATCTTCGTCCTCAACGCCAACGGGCTCAACGGCTCCATCCTGCAGATCATCAACCACGGCATCATCATCGCCGCGCTCTTCCTGATCGTGGCCATGATCGAAGCCCGCACGGGCACCCGCGACCTTCGCGAGCTGGGCGGCCTGGAGAAGCGCATGCCGTGGTTCTACGCGTTCTTCCTGGTGACCACCCTGGCCGCGCTCTCGATGCCCGGAACCAACGGCTTCGCCGGCGAGTTCACCATCCTGCTCGGTGCCTTCACGGCCACCTGGGCACTGGCGGCGTTCGCCTTCATCGGCACGCTGCTGGCGGCCTGGTACATGCTCCGGCTGCACCAGGGGGTGATGCACCAGCCCCTCACCCCCCGCGGCGAGGCCGTGCGCGACATCCGCATCACCGAGGGTCTCATCCTGGCCCCGCTGGCGGCGTTGATGATCCTCCTGGGAGTGTTTCCCAAGCCGGTCGGCGACATCTCCAAGGCGACCGTCAACCAGTACGTCAGCATCGCCACCGGGACGCAGCCCACGCTGGGCGCTCCCCAGGCAGTGGCGCCACCAGCGGAGGCGGGGTAGTGCCCGCGCTTGTCGTCCCGGCGATTCCGGACGCGCACGACCTGAAATACCTGCTGCCGTTCCTGGTGCTGAGCGGGGGCTTCGTCGTTCTCATGGTTCTCGACCTGATGGTGCCGCCGCGTCATCGCAGTGCGCTCGCGGTCGTGACCGTCGCGGTCCTGGCGGCCACCTTCGGGGCGGTGCTCTACGGATGGTTCGACGCCGGGGAGAAGGGCGCGACCGGCTTCTACGACACCTGGGCGTACGACCGCTTCGCCTTCTTCATCGACGGCATCGTCGTGCTCACAGCGCTGCTGGCTACGATGATCAGCCCCGGCTATCTCAACCGGCGCGGGCTCCACCACGGTGAGTATTACGCGCTCCTCCTCGGAGCCACGGCCGGCATGATGGTCCTCGCCCACGGTCTCAACCTCATCGTCATCTTCCTGGGCATCGAGCTGCTCTCCATCGCCCTCTACGTGCTCAGCGGCTTCGCCCACACCGAGGAGCGCAGCCAGGAGGCGGGGCTGAAGTACCTGCTCCTCGGCGGCTTCGCCTCCGGATTCCTGCTCTTCGGAATGGCCCTGGTCTACGGCGAGACCGGGCACACCGGGCTGCCCCAGATCTCCGCCTCCATAACCGCCGGCCTCAACGCCGGCCAGCCGCAGGACCCGCTGCTCTACATGGGTATCGTGCTCATCTTCGTCGGCCTGGCCTTCAAGATCAGCGCGGCCCCGTTTCACCTCTGGACCCCCGACGTCTACCAGGGCGCGCCCACCAGCGTGACCGCCTTCATGAGCGTGGCCACCAAGGTGGCCGCCTTCGCAGCCCTGATCCGCATCTTCAGCGTGAGCTTCGTGGGCCGCTACGACAAATGGAGCGGGTTTGTGATCTTCGTGGCCATCATCTCCATGGTCGTGGGCAACGTCTTTGCCCTGACCCAGACGAGCGTCAAGCGCATGCTCGCCTACTCGGGGGTGGCCCAGGCGGGCTACATCCTCATCGGCGTCGCCGTGCAGTCACCGTCGGCGACCGTGGCCGCGCTGTACTACCTCGCCGCGTACGCCGCCATGAATCTCGGTGCCTTCGCCTGCATCGCCATGATGGCCGGCCGGGGCGAGGACGTCGACAGCTACGACTCGCTGCGCGGCCTGTTCTACCGGCGCCCCTACGTGGCCGGGGCGCTCGCCTTCTTCCTCTTCAGCCTGGGCGGGTTCCCGCCGACGGTGGGATTCGTGGCCAAGTTCCTGGTATTCAGCGCGGCCATCCAGCAGGGCTACCTGAGTTTGGCCTTCTGGGGTATCGCCACCAGCGCGGTCAGCGCGTTCTACTACCTGCGCGTCGGTCTGCTCCTCTTCCAGCGGCCCCGTGAGGGTGAGGTCGCCTACGAGTGGTCGCGCACCACCGTGGTGGGGGGCGCCGTGTTGCTGACAACCACGGCGGCAACCCTGGGGCTGGGCATCTTCATCTCCTTCCTCTACGACGCCGCCAGTATGGCCCAGGCGGGGATCCGCGGCTGATCCGAGCGGCCGGATCAGCCCTGCGCAGACGCTCCCTCGCCCGCCATGAGGTGCTCACGGACGGCCCCCAGGGGCGCGAAGCCGCAGCCGATGATGCGGTCGTGGAAGCGCTTGAGCGAGAAGCCCGGCTGCGCGGAGAGCTCCGCGCGCCAGTGCAGGATCTCCAGCTTGCCATAGGTGTAGACGAGGTACATGGGGTCGTACGTGCCGCGCAGCGCCTCACGTTCTGCGGCGAGCTGGGGGATGTGGGCGTCCTCCTCGAAGAGGTGGGTGGCCTCCGGGAGTGACATCCCCTCGCAGTGCATGCCGACCGCGGCGCTGAACCGGCAGACGCGCAGTAGCGCGTCCTGGAGCATCGCGAGCTCCTGCAGCGGCCTTCCCTCGGCGAGCCCCTGCTCGACGGCGAGCAGCTCGGCGTAGTGCGCCCAGCCCTCGCCGAAGCCCGAGAAGAAGGCCACCTTGCGCGTCAGGCTGGGCTGCGCCAGCGCCGCCACGCAGTGGACGAAATGGCCGGGGTAGACCTCGTGGACACTGATGTTCTCCAGGCAGGGCAGGTTGAGATGGCTCAGCCACTGCTCCGCCTGCTCAGCGGGCCAGGTGGGGTTGACCGGAGTCACGAAGTAGAAGTGCTCGAGGCCCGGCGGATTGAGGGGCCCCGGGTTCTCGTAGGCGGCCGTGACCCAGTCGTAGAACGAGGGCGTGGGGATCACCCTGCAGTCGGTGTCCCGAGGGACGGTCACGACGTCGCGCTCCAGCCAGAAGCCGCGCAGCCGCGTCAGCATCCCCGCGGTGTCGGGGATGAGCCGCTCCGCGGTGGTGCGCACCGCCTCCAGCCGCCCGAAGGCGTCCGTGAGCGACGGCGCCCCCACGCGGCCCGCCACCTCGGCGGCGCGGGCGCTGAGTGCCGCCAGCTCGGCGTCGACGCGCCGGCGCAGGGAGGGGACGGTCTCCTGGAGACCCTCCTGGGCGTCGAGCATCGCGCAGAAGGTGTCAGCGCCGAGTGCGGGGTCAGCCTTGTCGCCACGGGCCTCGAGCGCGGCGGCAAACCGATCGCAGGCGGCCGCGCCCACCTCCAGGGCGCCGTCCAGGCGTGCCGAAAGCGTGCTGTCACCGAGCCCGCCGAGGGCGGCGCGCACATCCTTGCGGTAGAAGGACGCGAAGCCCCGCGTGACGTCGAGACCCACGCTGCGCGGCCCCGGGGCGAGGTCTGCGTCGAGCTCGGCGGTCGCGGTCTCGAGCCATCCCCCAAGCTGCTCGAGGTGGCGGCAAAGCCCCTGCGCACGCTCCTGCACCGGGGCGTAATCCCGCGCCACATAGCTCCACACGTCGGCGCCGCTGCCGGCGACCGCCTGCGGACTGGTCTGAGGGTCGCGGAGCCGCTGCAGGTGGAAGTGCTCGTCGATGACCAGCTGCCGCGCGCAGGCGAGGTCGGCGCGCTGCTCGGCGTCGAGGCCCACGCGACCAACCCCGTCCAGGCGGCCGCGGAGCCGCTCCAGCTCGGCGACGCGGTCGCGAACGGCCGCATGCCCGACCGGGCCCAGGACGCCGTCGTAGCTGTGGTCCCCTGCATTCCGAGCCAGTCCGGGGTTGGCGGCGAAGAGCGAGCGCAGGGTTTCGGCGAGAAGCGCAGACAGCGTGGAATCGTGGCCAGCCACGGAATCAGCCTAGCCGACCGCCGGGCGATCCCGCCGGGGGGGCCGATACACTCCCGGCCGCATGGACGACGCTCTGCGCAGCCGGCTCGCCGAGATCCTGGGTCCGGGGGGTGTGGATAGCAGCGGCACCGTGCTCACTCCTGCCGACGCATCCAGCCTCGCTGCCGCCGTGCGCGTCTGCGCGCAGGCAACGGTTGCGATCCAACCGCGCAGCGGTCCGGCGAGCGGGGCGGGAGACGCGGCGGTCACCATCTCGCTGAACCGGCTCGCCGCCGTGGAGATGCACGGCCCCTCCCTGACCGTCAGGGCCGAAGCCGGGGCTGGCGTGGCGGCGCTCCGCAGCGCTGTCGAAGTCGCCGGGCTCGCGTTCGCCGCGGAGATCGGGACGGGTAGTCGCGGCGCCGGCCACATCGGCACCCTGATCGCCCGCGGGGGCGTCTCACGGCGTGCTCTGACCGGCATCGAGGCGGTTCTGACCACCGGCGAGCTGGTCGTCGCGGGCGGCCGCATGCTCAAGGACGTCGCCCCGTACGACCTGGCGGCAGCGCTTCTGGGCAGCCAGGGCCGGCTGGCCATCATCGTGAGCGCCACCTTTCGGTTGCTGCCCGCGGGGGCCGAGGCGCCCGCACATCCCCCCCGGGGCCCCTTCGCATGGACACCCCTCGATGAGCTGGTCCGGGCCGCGTTCGACCCCCAGGGGCTGCTCACGGGTTCCTAACGTCCGGCCAGCCGCTCCACGATGGGGGCCGTCGTCTCTGGATCCGCGCGCAGGTCGATGTAGCTGAACCCGTGGCGCTGGCGCAGCTCCAGGAGCCGCTCGACGCAGTGGTCGACCGTTCCCACGAGCACGCTGGGCGACTGCGCCACCTCCTCGATGGGCAGGCGGAAGAGGTCGGCAAGCGCCTGCAGCTGCGTCCGCGCGGCCTGCATGTCCGCCGTGACGGCAGTCACGAAGCAGCTCAGCTGGAGCTCGATGTCCGCCATCGACCGGCCCGCCCGCTCGGCCGCCTCCCGCACCCAGGTGACCTTCTGAGCCATGGGGTCGGCACCGAGGTCGGCGGCCACCTCGCTGGTGATCGCCCCTGCGCGCAAGTTGGCGTTCAGCCCCACGATGTCGGCCTCGCGCGCCGCGAACGCGAGCACACGCGGACCGCCGCCACCGATCAGCAACGGTGGACGCGGCCGTTGCGCGGGCTTGGGCCTGCCCTCCAGGGCTGTGATTCGGTAGTGAACGCCCTCGTGGGTGACCGGCTCCGCGCCGAACAGCCCCTTGATGATCGCCACCGCCTCGATGAGCCGGGCGATGCGCACCGGGGGCGGATCGTAGGTCAGCCCGGCGGCGTCATAGTCGCTGCGCAGCCAGCCGGCCCCGAGCCCGAGCTCCAGGCGCCCCTCGGAGAGCACGTCGATAAAGGCGGCCATCCGGTGGGTCATCACCGGGTGGCGATAGTCGTTGCACGCCACCAGGCTCACCACCCGAAGCCGGTCTGTCACCGCCACCGCCGCGGTCATCGCCGTGATCGGCTCCAGGGCGCTCGGCTCGGTGAAATGGTCGACGACCCTGACAGTGTCGAAGCCCAGCGCCTCGATGCGCTGCAGCGTCTGCCGCCACTGCGGCAGGGGTGCGGGCTCGGGCATGGGGGCCATGAACCGGAAGGGCCGGACCATCTCGGCGGCCAATCATGCGCCACCCCACTGATCCGCGGCGCACCCGCGCCCGAGGCCGATCATTTCCTTGAGACAATGGGCGGCGCCGTGGTCTCCCAGCCAGCGCCGCCGCGCCCGCCGTGACCGAGGTGCTGAGCCGCCTCCGCGCGGGCGAGCGCGCGAGTCGCTTCTGGCGCGAGTACACGCGCATGCGCACGGCCATCGCCTTCCTCATCGGGCTGGTGCTCATCGTGCTGATCGGCAGCTTCGTGCCCCAGCAGGACACCAGCCAGCAGGCCAAGGTCGACGACTTCCTGCAGAACCACACCAACCTCAACTCGTTGGCCTCGCACCTGGGCCTCCCGCTCACCGAGGTCTTCGTGAGCCCGCTGCTCTACGTGCTCCTGGGCAGCCTCTACATCGCGCTGGCCGCGTGTGTGATCCGCCGGGGCCGCGCGCTCCTGGTGCGCACCGTGCGCGGCTATCCGCGCACCCCGCAGTACTGGGGTGAGTGGGGCTCATGGCTCTTTCACTCCAGCTTCTTCCTGTTGCTCATCGCCGTGGTCTGGGGGAAGGCGACCGGCTTCGAGGGGCTGATGACGGTGACCGAGGGCGTCCCGGTCACAGAGGCGCGCGCCGACTTCGCCACACTGCGCGAGGGATTGCTGTTCGATGGGCATCACGCCGGCTACCAGGTGACCCTCAACAAATTCACCGTCACCTATCAGCCCAATGGTCAGCCCAACGACTTCGTGAGCAACGTGACGGTGTCCGAGAACGGCAAGCCGGTGCTCACCAAGGACATCCGGGTCAACGATTTCCTGGGCTACCGCGACGTCGACTTCTACCAGCAGGACTTCGGCTGGGCGCCGCAGATCCGGGTGACCAACCCGCGTGGCGAGGTCGTTTTCGACGCTCCCGTCCAATTCTTCGGTGACCAGAAGAACGCTCAGGTGGGTGTGCTCAAGGTCCCCGGGTTCAACTACTCGATCCCCGGCGCCCCCCAGCAGATTCAGCTCGGCGCCAAGATGGTTGTCTTCCCGGACGCCAGGACCACGGCCACCGTGGGACCCGATGGCACCATCACCCCGGGCAGCACCAACTTCGGTCCGGGCGGCAACGAAGCCCGCAACCCCGTGCTGCAGGTGCAGCTCTTCGTCGGCGACCTGGGGCTGGGCTCGGGACAACCGCAGAACGTCAACGACCTCGACACCACCGCCATGCAGCCCTACTTCACCAACGCCACCCCGTTTCCGGCGCCGATGGGTCAGACCGTGCAGCTGCCGCTCAACGGCACCGACTGCAAGGACCCGGTGGCCTCTGGGTGCTTCAAGTTCGAGTTCACCAAGCTGCCCCAGTACTCGCTCTTCCGCGTCAAGAAGGACGACGGCGTGCCTTTCGTGTACGCCAGCTTCGCCCTGGTGATGGTGGGCCTGCTCGCCAAGCTCTACCTGCGCCCGCTGCTCGAGCGCCGGCGGCGGCGTCCCGGCAGCGGCCCCGGCCCCGGAGGCGACGCGGGCGTTGAGCCGGGCTACGCCTGGGTGGCGTCGGCGGCGGACACAGAAGCCGAGCCCTCGGCCGCGCCGACCCCGGCGGTGGCTCGCTCGGGGCCGGGGTCGTCCACCTCCTCGGGCGGCACGTAGCGGCGCCCGGCCAGCCGCTCGCCCTCGTAGTCGAGGACGAGCATGCCGCCCTTGGCGCACTGCAGGCGGTGCAGGCTCCAGTCGCGGCGGCCATCGGCCTTCACCCAGAACGCCTGGATGGGATCGCCGTGGCTGACGCAGATGCCCCCAGTCCCGGGGTGGTCGGTGAGCAGCCGGTGCAGCGGCGCCGCCACCCTGGCGGCCATGCCGGCAACCCGCTCGTCCCTGCCGAGCAGGCCGGGCCGCATCATGTGCACGAACCACAGGGGCCGGCGCCAGAGCACGTCCCGCGGCCTCACCCCCTGCAGATAGAGCCCGAACCGGGCCTCGGTGAGCTCGTCGGTCACCGTGATCGTGGCGCCGTCGAGGTGCGACGAGATGATCTCCGCGGTCTGGACGGCGCGCTCCAGAGGGCTGGTGTAGATCTGACGCGCCGGGGCGGCGGCAAGGTGACGGCCCAGCCGGTGGGCCTGCTGGACGCCCGCCTCGCTCAGGGGGAAGTCGGGAAGGTGGCCGTACAGGATTCCGTCGGGATTGCGAACCTGGCAGTGACGCACCAGGTAGAGGCGCGTCCGGATCGGAACGTCGGACATCGCCGCCGATCCTAGACGATGCCGTCCGCGCTCCCGACCGGACCGGCGGCGGGCACGGGCACTGCCCCTTCCATGGCGGCAGCCCGCGAGCGCCATAATCTCCGCGGTGGTGGCCGCGCTCATATGGGCGCACCCATCCGGCCCCCGGGGGCCGCTGAGGTCGTGATTCTCTCCCCAGTTGCGGGGGCCGGCGCCGTTCGCGGTGCCGGCCCCTTTTTCGCGTCCGGGCGGCCTCAGAAGGACCCGGGGGTCACCGAGACGTCGGCGCAATGGGCGGCCGGCGCCGAGAGAATGATGGGCACGGTGACCGCCACCGGTGAGGGGCCTCCCGGATGGAGGGCCGAGCCGCCGCCCACGATGTGCCCGGCGGCGTCCCGGCAAGCGGCGCCCACCTGAAGGAGCGTGCCCTGGGTGGTGCCGCTGACCGTGACCAGGAGCGTGCCCGAGCCCCCCCTGGCGCACCCTGGACAGCTCGGTGGTCCCGCAGAGACGGCGAGGCTCGCAGGCGGAGCGGCGGACGTCGCCACCCAACCGCCGACGGTAACCGCAGCGGTCACCACGTTGCCGCGCAGCGCCCCTCGGACGCGGGCGGTCACGACGACCGAGGCCCCCGGGGGGATCGCGCTGACGCCAGCATCGGCGGAGGCGGTCTCCTTTCCCGCTGGGGTGGCGACGCGAAGATGCACGCTGACCTGAATGGCCACCTCGCCCACAGACGCGCTGCGCAGGATGGCCACGGGCACAGTGGTCTCGAGATAGCTGCCCAGGCCCGTGGCGGTCACATCGATGCGGCGGGGCCCGGGCGCGGGTGAGGCGCTGGGCGGGGGAGGGGACGCGGTGCGCGATGCGGTCGGCGAGGACGCGGTCGACGCCCCCCCGCAGCCCATGAGAACCATGGGCGTGAGGAACAGCGCGAACGCGAGCGCGGGCCGTCTGCGGCGCATCGATGCACCCTAACGCGCGGACCGCCGACCCTTGCCGGGTGCGGGCCTGGCGCGGATCCTCAGCGTCGGATCGTCACCTCGCTGCCTGAACCCCGGGCTGCCAGGGCTGCACCCACGGGTTCGCCGGCCAGGCCTCCACTGCCGCCATGAGCGGGAAGGCGGTGGCGCCGTCGACGGTCTCGCGGACGATATCGGCGTGACCGGCGTGCCGGGCGGTCTCCTCGATCAGATGGAGCAGGACCCACCGCACCGACCATGCCTCGACGTCGCTTGGGAACCACGGCACGCCCTTCGGGATTGGCACCGCCTGCCCCATGTCCGGGATGCCGGCGACGATCGCCTCGGTCTGGGCGGCGATCTCGCTGTAGAGGTCGAGCACAGAAGCCAGCGCCTCGCCCGGCCCGAGCCGGAAATTGGATGCGTAGTCTCCCTCGGTCTCGCGCTGTCGCTGGACGACGGTGTCCATCCAGTACCGCTCGACGCTCGCGACGTGCTTGATCAGGCCTGCGAGACTGAGAGCGCTCGCCGACGGTGTCGCAGTGGCCTGCTCATCGGTGAGCCCGTGGGCGGCGACACGCAGCACGGCGCGTGCTGCGCCAGGAACGCCAGCAGGGCGTCGCGCTCATCAGTCACCGGGCGAACGAATCCAGGCATGAGGTCACCTCTCTGTCATCGATGCGGTAAGCGTGGCGGACGGCGGCGACCTTCTGGGGCGGCTACTCGGGGGTCTTCGTTGATCCCGACGGGCATCCCTGGGAGGTCGCCCACAACCCCGGGTGGCACCTGGCCGAGGACGGGTCGGTCCATCTCGAGCGTCCCGCGGCAGCCGGCCCCGAATGAGCTGAGAAGGGCTGGCGCAACCTCCGCCGCAGCGGACGTCAGCCGCCCAGGTGCCGTCGCGTCAGGGAATGAGGTCGAGCGCCGCCCGGGCTTCAGGGGACATGCGCTCGCGCAGGTGGTAGAACGCCCACACCCCGCGCTTGAAGCTGTCGACGAACCCCGCCTCGCGGAGCCTGGCGAGGTGGTGGCTCACCGTCGGCTGCCCCAGGTCGAAGGCCGCCGTGAAGTCGCACACACAGATGGGGTCGGGCGTCGCCTTGAGCAGGTGGAGCATCTGCACCCGGGTGGGGTCGCATACGGCCTTGAAGACGGCCGCCAGCCGGTCGGCCCGCAGGGAAGGGAGCTGCTGTGCCAGCGGGATGCAGCAGCCTTTCACTCTCGTCTGGGTGCCCTCGGCGGCGACGGCGGTAGTCGGCACCCCCCAAGTCTACCCAATCTATCGACGTTTGCCGATGGTCGCCTCACCTCCGTCGGTGCCCAGACTTCACGCGGCGCCGCGTTCGTCAGCGCGTGCCGCCCCCTTCCCATTGACAACTATCGATGCCTGAGTGTACCGTGGCGGTCAATCGAGGATCGTCGATGCGCATCTGGGTGGCTGACCCCTCCTAGCTGGTCCCCGGCTCCTGCAATACCCACCGAATTTCGGGGGAGACTCACCATGTCCCGCGTCCAGCTCGCCATCAATGTGAGCGACGTCGACGCCGCCGTCGCCTTCTACAGCAAGCTCTTCGGCGCCGCACCGGCGAAGCGCCGGCCCGGCTATGCGAACTTCGCCATCACCGAGCCGCCGCTGAAGCTCGTCCTCATCCAGGGCGACGGTGCGCCCGGCGGCCTCAATCATCTCGGTGTCGAGGTCGAGGACACGGCGAAGGTCCAGGATGCGATCAGCCGGTTCGGCGAGCAGGACCTCGCGGTCGATGTGGAGGACGGCGTCACCTGCTGCTACGCGGTTCAGGACAAGGTCTGGGTCACCGACCCCGACGGGGCGAAGTGGGAGTTCTACACCGTCCTCGCCGACGCGGAATCGATGCATCCCGTCGCCACATCGGACATGGCCGCCTGCTGTGCGACCGCCGGCAGCGATGCCGCCGAGCCGGCGGTGGTCGACGCCTCCGCCTGCTGCTGAGTGGCCCAGCCGCTCCTGCGCCGGCTGGCCGCCGAGTTCATCGGCACCGCCCTGCTGCTGATCGCGGTCGTCGGCAGTGGGATCGCCGCGCAGCGTCTCAGCCCGGATGACACCGGCCTCGAGCTGCTCGAGAACGCTGTCTCCACCGGCGTCGCCCTCGTGGCGATCATCCTCGTGATGGGCTCAGTGTCAGGCGCCCACCTCAATCCGTGCGTGAGCATCGCCGACGCCGCCTTCGGCGGCATGCGCTGGCGCGAGGCCGGCGCCTATGGCGTCGCGCAGATCCTTGGGGCGGGCTGCGGCGTGATGCTTGCCAACCTCATGTTCTCGCTCCCAGCCGTGAACATCTCCGAGCACAGCCGGTCCTCGCCGAATCTCTGGCTCGGCGAGGTGATCGCCACCTTCGGGCTCCTGCTCGTCATCTTCGGGCTGGTCCGCAGCGGGCGGGCCGCCCTCGCCCCGTTCGCCGTCGGCGCGTACATCACCGGCGCCTACTTCTTCACGTCCTCGACAAGCTTCGCCAATCCGGCGGTCACGCTGGCGCGGACGCTTTCCAACACGTTCGCCGGCATAGCGCCCAGCTCCGTGCCGGCCTTCGTCGGCGCGCAGCTGCTCGGCCTCGCGGTCGCCCTCGGCGCGATCCGGACGCTGTGGCCCACGATCCACGACGTCGCCGCCGTGGTGGTCGTCCCACACGGCGCAAACGAGGCGGCCTGACTGTCAGGCGGGGCGCACGGATACCTCGCCGGGCAGGAGCTCCTCGAGGAGCACCCGCACGCGATGATCGATGTCGGAGCGAATCGTTCGAACCTCCTCGAGGCTGCGCCCGGCGGGATCGACCACCTCCCAATCCTCGTAGCGCTTGCCGGGGTAGATCGGGCAGGCGTCGCCGCATCCCATGGTGATGACGGCGTCGGCCGCTCGAACGACCTCGTTCGTGAGCGGCTTGGGGAACTCCTGCTTGAGGTCGATCCCGACCTCCATGAGGGCGTGGACGACCGTGGGCAGAATCTCGTCTGTAGGCGCGCTTCCCGCCGATCGGACGTGGACGCGGCCCGCGGAGTAGTGGGTGAGCAGCGCCGCGGCCATCTGGGATCGGCCCGAGTTGTGGACGCACACGAACAGGACCTCGGGGACCTCCTTGGCGATCCTGCCCTCAGCCTGGGCGAGGGCAAGAAGGCGCTCACGTGCGAAACGGTGGACAAAGATCGGGACATAGAGCTGGACCCTGGCGCCGGACAGCGCCTCGGTCGATTCCGCCACATACCGGTCGATCGTCTGCTCCGAGAAGACGCCACGGAACTCGTCGTGCAACCGCTGAAGGTCGTCCGCGATGCGGTGGCGTGTGACGGGATCGAACAGGTCGGTCATGGCGTGTCCCCAACCGCCGCCCGCAGGCGGGCCGTGGGCCGGCCGACAAGGATCGAGCGACGTCGATTGGACAGGTTAGGCTAAAGATTGACACATGTCAATAGATCGGGAAGGCCGCCCGGGATCGCGGTTCAGGCGGGAGTCGTGACCGCCGCCCAGGTCAACGGCACTGCCGAGGTGGAACGACGTCCGCTACGCTCCGGGGGTGCCTTGGAATAGCCGTGCGTGTCCGACCAGTCGCCCCGTCGGTAGTCAGGTCGTGAGCTGACGAGTGCCGAGCCAGCTGCTTCAGCTCGCGCCCGGCCTCCTGCGCTGGACGGGCGCCGGGGGGCCGTTCGACTACGAGGTGAGCCCCCGGGTCTTCGTGCCCACGCTCACGTCCGAGGCGATCGTCGAGGCCCTCGGTCAGGTGACCGACCTGGGGGTCGTGCTTGACATCGGTTGCGGTGCGGGCTTCCTCGCCATCGTCGCCGCGCGGCTGGGAGCCAGGCGGGTGTATGCCACGGACGTTTCGAGGGATGCGGTGCGGCTCGCGCGTACCAATGCCGACCGGGCGGGTGTCGGCGATTGTGTGCGGGTCGTGTGCAGCGACGGGTTGGAGGCATTCCCGGCCCACACCGTCAACGCCGACGTCGTCATCAACGATATCTCGGGCGTGCCGGACATCCTGGCAAGCCGGCTGGGCTGGTACCCGGAGGGCGCCGTCGGCGGCGGCGACGGGATCACGCTGCCGCTGCGCGTCATCGACGGGCTGCCCCAGGTCCTCCGTCCCGATACGGGCGTCCTCGTCCAGCCGCTCGGGTCAGTGCAGTTCACACCGGCGATCAAGCGGCGCCTCGACGCCCTGTTCAAGACGCGCACGGTCGCAGCGTATCGGCAGTTCTTCCTGCCCAAGCAGGCTATGTGCGGTGACCTGTCGGAGATCAACTCCCTACGCCAGCAGGGCCGGATGCGACTCTGGGAAGCGCGTGGCCTGACCTGGTGGGAGGCCGAGGTTCATGTTTGCGAAGGGCTGCGCGAACGGTACCGCGGGGCCGCGGCCCAGCCGGCGATCTCGACGAACGAGGGCTCCCTATAGCCGGGGTGAGGAGCCCGGGCCGATGGCGGGCGCCCCCTGCAGGACTCGAACCTGCGACCGGCCGCTTAGAAGGCGGCTGCTCTCTCCACCTGAGCTAAGGGGGCCTCCTTGGAGTGTACGGGCGCCCTTCCTCAACGAGGCAGCGAGGCGAACCAGGTCACCGCCAGCAGTGCGGCAGCCGTGGCGACCACCGGAAACGGGCGCCGGACCGCCATCCCGAAAGCGGCGAGGCTGGCGACCGAGAAGAGACCGGTCGCGACGAGCATGGCCGCGGCGCTCTGGCCGAGCGGCTTGATGAGCGCCAGGCAGACCACGCTGGTGGCCAGCGCTGCCGCTATCCCCAGCCGCCGGGTGCCCGATTCACCGAGGCGTACGGGGAGGCTGCCCGCGCGGGCGGTGCGGTCGGCGTCGAGGTCGGGGAGGGCGTTGGCGCAGAGCAGGCTGACCGAGAGCAGCCCCGCCAGCGGCACCTCCCAGAGCAGGCTGGCCTCCCACGCCCCGGCGACCGTGTACGCGGCCAGCGGCAGGGCGGCCAGCCCGGCCCACCAACACAGCACCGCGAGCGGGGAGCGCTTGAGCCCCAGGTCGTAGCTGAGCCCCGCTCCAAGCCCGGCGATGACGACGAGGAGGACGCCCAGACCACTCCAGGCCGCGGCGGCGAGCGAGAAGGCGACACAGACGGCGGCCACGACCAGAGCGGCGCGTCGCGAGACCATCCCTGTGACCAGCGGCTTGCACGGCCTCGTGGCTCGGTCGGGCTCGAGGTCGGCGAGGTCGTTGACGGCTCCGATGGCGAACTGGGCGGGCAGCATGATCAGCACGAGACGAGCGATCAGGTCAGCCGACGGCAGGCCACCGTGGGCCAGCCCTCCCGCCGCCACGGTGACCGCGGTGACCAGCAGCGAGGGACCGGGGTGCACCAGCGCCATCGCCGCCGCCGTCCGCCTCGCCCACGATGCGCGTCGCGAACCGTGCCGCACCTGCTCCACAAGGCCACTCTGACCGGCACCCACTACAATCGGGTCTCCCGCGGTGGCCATAGCTCAGCTGGTTAGAGTGCCAGGTTGTGGCCCTGGAGGTCGAGGGTTCAAATCCCTCTGGCCACCCCACCTCGCCGAGCTCGTCCTGGCCGGCGCTGGCTGCACACTCGATGCCGCCGCCCTCGGCGGCCGCTTGTAACCGTCGCCGCAACCTGCTCGCGGAGTCCCCACGGGACGGTCGGGCCACTACTCTCCGCGGCGTGGGTTTGATCGAGGTCGACGCTGCCCCGAGCCGGGCGAGCGTGCTGCGCGTCGCCGTCCCCGCCGAGGTGATGGCGGGCGAACGGCGCGTCGCCGTGGTTCCCAAGCAGGTGGCCGTGCTCAAACGCGCGGGCGCCGAGGTCCTGGTGGGCGCCGGAGCCGGCCAGGGGGCCGGGGTGGGCGACGGCGCCTACACGGCAGCAGGGGCCCGGGTGGTGACCACCCCCAAGCGACTGCTCGCCGAAGCCGACCTGGTGCTCAAAATTCAACCACCCGGTGAGCTTGCGGGCGGCGTCCACGAGATCGACCTGATGGCTCCGGGCACCGTGCTGGTGGGCCTGTTCAACGCCCCCGCCAACGCCTCGCTGCTGCAGCGTATGGCGCAGCGCGGACTGACCGCCCTGACGCTGGACGCCCTGCCCCGCACCACGCGCGCTCAGGAGATGGACGTGCTCTCCTCGATGAGCACCATCGCCGGCTACCACGCCGTGCTCGAGGCCGCAGTCCGCCTGCCGCGTTTCTTTCCGCTGCTCATGACCGCCGCGGGCACCGTCGCGCCCGCTTCGGTGCTCGTTCTGGGCGCCGGGGTGGCCGGGCTCCAGGCGATCGCCACCGCCCGCCGCCTGGGCGCGGTCGTGGCCGCGTTCGACGTCCGGGCGGCCGTGCGCGAACAGGTGGAGAGCCTGGGCGCCCGCTTCGTCGACGTGGGCCCCGCCCCCGATGCGGAGGCCGCCGGCGGCTATGCCGCCGCGCTCTCCGCCGATGAGGAGGCGCGGGTGCGCGCCGCGCTCGCGCCCCACGTCGCCGACGCCGACGTGGTCGTCACGACCGCACTCGTCCCGGGGCGCGACGCGCCACTGCTCATCACCAGGGAGATGGTCGAGGCGATGCGCCCCGGTTCGGTGGTCATCGACCTCGCGGCCGAGGCGGGGGGCAACTGCGCGGTCACCGTGCCCGGCGAGGACGTGGTCGTCGGCGGCGTGACCGTTCGCGGGCCCCTGAACGTCCCCAGCGCCATGGCGGCCGATGCCAGCCAGCTCTATTCTCAGAACATCACCCGCTTCGCGCTCAATCTCCTCCACGACGGCCGGCTGCGCATCGACCTCGACGACGACATCGTCAGCGCCACGTGCGTGGTGCACGAGGGCGAGGTCCGTGGCATTTCCCCGGCGGTGGCGCCCGCCGCCGCAGAGGGCTCATGAGCGTCACGACCCGCGACCTGGCAGTCGGCGCCTTCATCTTCGGGCTGGCGGTTCTGGTCGGGTTCGAGCTGATCTCCAAGGTGCCCGCGACCCTGCACACGCCACTGATGTCGGGGACCAACGCTATCCACGGCATCGTGCTGGTGGGGGCGTTGATCATCGCGGCGTCGGCGACCTCGACCATCGGCGACGTCATCGCCGTCGGAGCGATGGTGCTCGGCACCGTCAACGTCGTCGGCGGCTTCATCGTCACCGACCGCATGCTCGGCATGTTCAAGCGCCGACCCGCGGCCCCGCCCCGCGACGAGGGCGACGCACGTGGGTGACGCGCCCCTCGCCACCCTCGGCTACCTGGTCACCAGCGTCTGCTTCATCTTCGGGATCAAGCGACTGGGGTCGCCGGCGACGGCGCGTAGCGGCAACCTCATCGCCGCCGCGGGCATGGCGCTGGCCATCGTCGTCACCCTAGTGAGACTGCGCTTCGCCAACTGGGAGCTGGTCGTCCCCTCGGTGCTGGTGGGGGCGGTGGGGGGCGCGGTGGCGGCGCGGACGGTGCGCATGACCGCCATGCCGCAGATGGTGGCGCTCTTCAACGGCATGGGCGGCGGCTCGGCGGCTCTCATCGGCGCCGGTGACTTCGAGAGGCTGAGCACCCAGGGGACCATCCACGCCGCGGACATGGTGCCCATCCTCGTCAGCAGCCTCATCGGCTCGATCAGCTTCGCGGGGAGCATGATCGCCTTCGCCAAGCTGCAGGAGCTGATGACCGGCCGGCCCATCACCTTCCCGCTGCAGCAGGCGGTCAACGCAGTGCTGCTGGCGGGGCTGGTGGCCATCGCCGCCGCGCTGATCGTGGCCGGCCAGGGGGCAGCCGCCTTCGTGGTCTTCATCGCCGGCTCGCTGTGCCTCGGTGTCCTGTTCGTGCTACCCGTGGGCGGCGCCGACATGCCTGTGATCATCTCGCTGCTCAACTCGCTGACCGGTCTGGCCGCCGCGGCCACCGGTTTCGTTCTGGCCAATGAGGTCCTGATCGTGAGCGGCGCGCTGGTGGGCGCCTCGGGAACCATCCTGACCGTGCTCATGAGCCGGGCGATGAACCGCTCGCTGGCCAACGTGCTCTTCGGCGCCTTCGGTGCCGCCCCAGCGGCGGGTGTGGCCGGGCCGGCGATCACCGGCAACGTTCGCGCCGCCACCGTCGAGGACGTGGCCGCGCTGCTCGCGTATGCCCGCCAGGTGATCATCGTTCCCGGGTACGGCCTGGCCGTGGCGCGCGCCCAACATGCGGTCAAGGAGCTGGCCGACGAGCTCCAGGCCCGCGGCGTCGAGGTCAAGTACGCCATCCATCCGGTTGCGGGCCGGATGCCCGGGCACATGAACGTGCTGCTCGCCGAGGCCAACGTGCCCTACCCGCAGCTCTACGAGATGGAGCAGGTGAAGCACGAGTTCTCGCACACCGACGTGGCTCTTGTCATCGGAGCCAACGATGTCGTCAACCCCGCGGCTCGTAACGATCCGAGCAGCCCCATCTACGGAATGCCGATCCTCAATGTCGACGAGTCGGCCCACGTGGTCGTGCTGAAGCGCAGCATGAACACCGGCTTTGCCGGCATCGAGAACGCGCTCTTCTATGACCCCAAAACAGTGATGCTCTTCGGCGACGCGAAGACCTCTGTGACCGCCCTGGTGGCCGAGGTCAAGGAGATGGTCCCCGCCACCGCGTGAGCCCGCTCAGTCGTCCTGGCCGCCCGCACCACGCCCGTGGCCGGCTGCGGAGAGTCGCCAGGCAGGGGTGATGCCTCGCGGGCACCGTGCGCGCTACCCTCGCCAGGCGATGCAGAACGACGCGGCGCACGCTGACGGCTCGCGTCTGGGGACAGCGCGCTGGTTGATGCGGGGCTGGCGCCCGACGGCCGCTCAGGGGCGACGGCTGCTGGCATCGTGGGTAGTCGGCACAGTCGCGCTGGGGCTGACCATCAAGCTTCTGCCCGACATCACGTCGACGGCATGGTGGGCGGTCCCGCTGGCGGTCCTCGCCGTCGGCATCGTCGGTGCGGTCCTGCGGCCCGTGCTGATCGCCCTGGCCGTCCCGCTCTCCTGGGTTGGCGTCTTCCTGCTCGGACTCTTCTCCCAGACGATCGTCATGGACGTCGCCCTCAGGCTGGTCCCCCATATCGAGACCAACGGGTTCTGGAGCGTCTTCTGGGCCGCCTGGGTCTACGCCGTCTTCACTGCGCTGCTCAGCTGGTTCACGTCGGTGAACGAACAGGACGCTTTCATCGCCCACTGCGTACGGCTGTCGCTTCGCAAACGCCAACCACTTGCGGACGCGGAGCAAGAAGGCGTCGTCTTCGTGCAGATGGACGGCATGGCGATGCCGATCCTGCGCTGGGGCATCGTCGCCGGGACCCTGCCCACGCTGTCCCGGTGGGTGCGGGGCGGGAGCCACCGCATCACCGGATGGACAGTGCGCGTCCCCTCGACGACACCGGTCAGCCAGGCGGGCTTCCTCTTCGGTCGCAACGATGACATGCCCGCCTTCCGCTGGTACGAGCGCGACGCGGGCCGGCTCATCGTCGCCAACCACCCTGCCGACGCCGCCCTGATAGAGAGCCGGCTGAGCACCGGGCAGGGACTGCTGATGGACGGCGGGGCGAGCATCGGCAACCTCTTCTCCGGGGATGCTCCCACCAGCCTGATGACCATGGCGAGCATGTCCAAGGGGACCGCCGGCCTCGGCTCCACGCAAAACTATGCGGCCTTCTTCGCTCACCCCTACGGCTTTGTGCGCGCGCTTCTGCTCAGCATCGGCGAGGTTGTCAAGGAACGCTTCCAGGCGCGCCGTCAGCGCCGGGTGGACCTGCAGCCGCGGGTCCACCGGCCGGGCTCCTACGCGGTGCTGCGCGCCGCCACCAACGTGCTCATGCGTGATCTCCAGACCTCGCTGATCATCGACCAGATGATGCGCGGTACCAAGTCGGTCTTCGTCGACTTCCTCGACTACGACGAGGTGGCCCATCACGCCGGACCGGCCCGGGAGGAGTCGCTCCGCTCTCTGCAGGGGATCGACCAGGTCCTCGGGGTGCTCGCCCGGGTCGCCGAGCGGGCCCCGCGGCGCTACCACTTCGTGGTCGTGTCCGACCACGGGCAGAGCCAGGGGGCGACCTTTCTACAGCGCTACGGCGTCAGCCTTCAGGACCTGGTGCACGAGCTCATGGGTGGGCACCAGGACGTGGTCGCCGCCACCAGCAGCGTCGAGGACTTCGGGCCCGCCAACACCTTCGTGCAGGGCCTCAGCGGCGACCAGAGCGCCACCGGGCGCATGACGCGGCGGGTCTTCCGCGGCCGCAAGAAGGGGGACGCCGACGCCCCCCTGGGCCCGGCCGCTGCCGAGCGCAAGGCCGCCGCTGAGACGCCCGATCTGGTGGTCTGCGGATCCGGCAACCTGGGGCTGGTGTGGTTCGCGCGTCACCACGAGCGGCTGACCCGGGAGCGTATGGACGAACTCTGGCCGGGGCTGGTGGACCGCCTGGCGGCGCACCCCGGCGTGTCGTTCGTGGTGGTGCTCACCAGCGCGCACGGCGCCGTCGCCATCGGCCACGAGGGGGTGCACTATCTCGACGAGTCGCGCGTGGAGGGCGTCGACCCGCTGCTGCCCTTCGGCCCGCAGGCCCGCATCGACATGCGCCGTTGCGCTCACTTCAGCAACGCGCCCGACATCTACCTCAACCGCCTCTACGACCCCGAGCTGGACGAGGTCGCCGCCTTCGAGGAGCTGGTCGGCTGCCATGGAGGCCTCGGCGGCGCGCAGACCCATGCCGTGCTGGTGTATCCATCCACCTGGGACTGCGACCGTGGGGCGTTGGTGGGGGCTGACGCCGTCCATCGGCAGCTGGTGCGGTGGCTCGAGGATCTCGGCCACCGCCGGACGGTGGCTCCCGCCTGAGCCGCCGGCCGATCAGGGGGCCGAGCGATGCCGGGCGTGCGTGAGCCTGGCCCAGCCGGTCGCAGTGGCGCGCTCGTTCTCAGCCACGGCGAACACGGTGAGCGTGTCGAGGTCGTCGGGCAGTAGGGCGGCCGGGAACACGCTGCGGCCCTCGGCGAGGACGGCCGCTCGCGTGTAGCGGCCGGGAACGTGGGTGAGCGCCAGCGCTCCCACCCCCGCACCGTGGGCCAGCGCGGCGGCGTCCGTGGCCGTTGTGTGGCCATCACGGCGCGCCCAGCTTGCGTGCTCGGTGAGAAACGTGGCCTCGTGGACCAGCAGGTCGGCGCCCGTGGCGGCGGCGGCGATGCCGGCGGTGGGCTGCGTGTCACCGCTGATCACCAGCCGCCGCGGGGGCGGCCCCGCCTCGACAAGCTCCCAGCCCAGCGACGCGATCGAGTGCTCGGTGCGGATGGCCCGGAGCGACGCTTTTCCCAGCGACATTGTGAAACCGGTGACCACAGCGTGGACGTTGAGAGTAAGACGTCGTGGCAGGGAGAGCTGGAGGGCGCGGAGCACGCCCCGCGGGGCCCGGGGGCCGTGGACCGGGAGGCTCGGGCCGCTCCCCCCGCGGGGGGCGGCGGCGCGCAGCAACCGGGGCAGTCCTGAGGTGTGGTCGTGATGCCAGTGGGTGAGGACCACACCCTCCAGCGCCTGGGGATCGTGTCCGGCGCGGCGCAGCTGGCGAAGGCTGCCGATACCGCAGTCGAGCAGCACGCGGTGGTCGCCGCAGGTCAGGAGCAGCGAGGTGGTGGTGGCGCGTGGTGAGAGCGACGCGGCCGACGTGCCGAGAAAGGTGATGCTCAGCGGCGGGAGCGCCCCGCCACCCACTCCCGGCTAGACCAGCGCCGGCCGGCGCGGGATCGCGGCCACCGTACGGCCGGCGTTCACGCCGACCTCGACCGGAACCGGGCCGCCGCGAACCAGCGCCTCGGCATGGGGCAGCCATTCCGGGTCGTCGGCGACCGCGCTAACGGCGCCTTCTCCCCCCAGGCGCGCCAGGTAGCGCGCCGCCAGCCACGTGAGCCGTCCGCTTCCGGTCTCGACGGCGTGGTCATTGGCCTGCTCGACCAGCCGCGCGCCGGTGGCGAGCATGGCCATGCGCCGCGCCAGGCGCCGCATCGGGAGCTGCCGCGCGTCGGGCGCGAGGCCGTCCAGGGCCGCGATGTCGCGCTCGACGCGCCGCAGGTCCTCCAGGACCAGCCCCCCCAGGGCGGCAGCGGGCCCCTCGCTCGAGGCTGCCTCGGCGCGGCGCTCGGTGTCGGTCAGCCAGTCGGGCGCGGCCCCGTGCGCGATGGCGCGGAGCACGTCCAGGGCCATGATGTTGCCCGGCCCCTCCCAGATCGCGTGGATGGAGACGTCGCGCAGGATGCGGCTGTTGGGCCAGTCCTCGATGGCCCCGTTACCGCCGCGCACCTCCATGGCCTCGGTCGCGCAGACGCGCGCCCGCTCGGAGCCCTGGGCCTTGAAGAGGGGGGTGAGCAGGCGCACCACGTTGGCGGCCGCGGGGTCGCCCCCATCGGCGCGCTCGGCCTGCTCGGCCACGCCCAGGGCGGCGGTGAGGCCGGCAACGGCGTCGACCACCAACTCGGCGAGGGTGTCCCGCATCAGCGGATGGGTGGCGAGGGTGCGCCCGAACGTGCTCCTGGCCTCCGCGTGGAGGATCGACTCATGGGCGCACCGGCGCATCACGCCGGCGGTGCCCCCGGCGATGCCCACCCGGGTGGCGTTGACCATGTCGAGCATCTGCCTCATGCCGCGCTCGAGGTCGCCCACCTGCCAGGCGAAGGCGGAGCGCAGGCCGACCTCGCCGCTGGCCATGGCGCGGGTGCCGAACTTCTCCTTGAGGCGATGGATCACGAACGGGTTGCGGCTGCCGTCCTCGAGCAGCCGGGGCATCAGGAACAGGCCCAGCCCGCGGCTCCCCGTGGCGTGGCCCCGGGGCCGGGCCATCACCAGGATGAGATCGCTGTGCGGGCAGGACGAGAACCACTTCTCCCCGGTCAGGCGCCAGCTGCCGTCGTCCTGGCGGACTGCCACGGTCTCGTTGGCGCCGACGTCCGAGCCGCCCGCCTTCTCGGTGAGAAACATGGCCGCCGTGAGGTGGTGGCCGGTGTCGTCGGCGAGCTTGGGGACAAACCTGGCCGCAAGGGCAGCGTCATTGCGCTCCAGGCAGCGCGCCATGGCGTCCATCATCCCGACCGGGCAGCCGGTGATCGACTGATCGGCCTGCAGGATCAGGTAGTTCATGGCCGCCAGCAGCGGGCGCGGGGCGCGGCCCGGAAGGCCTCTCCAGCCCGGGATGAACGCGGCGCGCACGAAGCCGAATCGGGTCACCGTGTGCTCCAGCTCGGTGTACGAGGGGTGGAACTCGATCTCGTCGATCCGCTCGCCGCGCGCGTTGAACTGATGCAGCACCGGGGGATGGCGGTCGGCCTCGCGGGCCAGCGGTTCGATCACCTGCGGCACCAGCCGGCCCAGGTCCTGCAGGGCGCCTTCGGCGACGGGCCAGAGCGCCTCGCCGACCGCGCGGCGGGCCAGCCAGCGCAGGTGCTCGTCGGGGGTGTACCAGTCGGGGTCGACCGGATCTGGGACGTGGCGCGCGCCGGGGTCGCTGGGTAGGGTCATCGCCAGGACGCGGGCTTGCTGCCGAGGTGGGCGGTCACCCGGCCAAGGCTACTCCTGGCCAGGCTGGCGACAGCGGACCCGCGCGCCAGCCCATGGGATCTCCCGGGCCCGTGCTGCGGAGGTCTGACCCAGGGCGCCTTCTTTCGAGCATCGTTCCGCGTCCCGCGTCGATCCGTTGCGCTGGCGTCGCAGGACCTACAGGTGGCCTTCCTAGAGTGACCCCCGACCACCCGTACCGGCGGGACACCTGGAGATCCGAATCGTGCATCGTCTGGCACCCGTACTTGCGGGCCTCACATCTCGACTGCGGCGGCGGGCGCTCGAAGTTGAGGACGGTCAGGGCCTGGTGGAATACGCCCTGATCCTTGTCCTGATCGCCGTCGTGGTCATTGTGATCCTGGGCGTGGTGGGCCACCAGGTCAACAACGTCTTCTCGAACATCAGCAACGGCCTCAAGCACTGAGGCGCGCCCAGGCTTCATACCGCCTCGGGCGACGCTCAGCGCGGCAGCGTCTGGCCCAGCGAAAAGCCGTTGCCCTCGGTATCGCGGACCTCCGCGAGCCGGATCCCCTCCTGGGGTCTGTCCGTCGCGGGGCTGGCGACCGCGCCACCATGCGCCTCGACCGCGGCCACCGCGGCATCGAGGTCGTCGACGTGGAAGCCCAGGCCGGTGTGGGCCATCGCCTCGCCGCCACCGTGGAGGGCGACCGTGGCACCGCCACTCCGCAGTTCGCTCCACCAAGGCGACTGCGTCTCCACCGCGAGCCCCAGCGCGTCGCGGTAGAAGGCGACGGCCCGGTCCATATCCGCAACCATCAGCATGAGGTAAGTCTTCTCGATGGTCACCGCCACCGTTGTCACCTCCACTGCCCCCGCCTCTCGAGCACCTCGCGGAGCAGCGCCGGGCGGTCGGTCATGATGCCATCAACCCCGATGTCGAGGAGCCTCTCCATCTCCGGCGCCTCGTCGATGGTCCAGACGTGGACCTGCAGCCCGCTGCGATGGGCGGCGCGTACCAGGCGGGGCTCGGCGAGTGTCACGCGGCCGGCTTGGGGTGGGATCTGCAGGGCGTCGGCGCCCTGCCGAGGCACCCGGCCCGACACCCAGCTGGCGACCCGGGCTCGCGAGATGGCGCGCGGGCCCATCGAGGTGCACACCCGGTCGCTCACCAGGCGGCGAAAGCGCCGCAGCCGGACGTCGCTGAAGGAGCCCACGCAGACGCGGTCGTGGACGTTCATGCGCTGAATCAGCGCCACCAGCGGGGCCACCACCTCGTCCGATTTAGCGTCGATGTTGACCCGAACGTGGGGCCACGCATCCAGCAGCGCGGCCAGCCGCGGCACTGTGATCTTCTGAGCGCGACGGGGGAAGCTGGCGCCGCCGTCACTGCTGAACGCATACCCCGCGTCGGCTTCCTCGATCCGGGCCGCGAGCAGCTCGGAGAGCTGCCCGGTGCCGTCGGTGACGCGGTCGAGCACGTCGTCATGGAAGGCGAAGACCACGCCGTCGATGCTCACGTGAGCGTCCGTCTCGACATACGTGTAGCCCAGCTCCACGGCGCGTGCGAAGGCCGGCAGGGTGTTCTCCGGCTCCTCGCCCGCGCCGCCCCGGTGCGCCATGGCGATGGGGCCGTCCCAGTCCAGGAAGGGCCGGGCGTGCCTAGGCAATCAGGTCGCCCCGCAGGGCGCGGTCGAGGTTGACCGCAGCGCTGATGCAGCCGATGTGGGTGAAGGCCTGGGGGAAGTTGCCGAGGAACTCGCCCGAGGGGCCGAGCTCCTCGCTGAAGAGGCCGAGCGGCGAGGCGTACGTGAGCATCTTCTCGAAGATCAGGCGCGCTTCCTCGACGCGCCCCGCCCTGGTGAGCGCCTCCACCAACCAGAAAGTGCAGATGGAGAAGGTGCCCTCCTCACCGGTGAGGCCGTCCCCGTCGCCGGGCTCGTAGCGGTAGACGAGGCTGTCGCTCACCAGCGCCGCCATGGTGGCGTCGAGCGTGCGCAGGAAGCGCGGATCACGCCCTCCGATGAATTTCACCATCGGCATGAGCAGATTGCTGGCGTCGAGCCGGTCACTGCCGTAGAACTGGATGTAGGTGCCGCGCGCGGAGTCGTAGCCGAGCTCCTGCACCTGTTCGTAGATCCGGTCGGCGGTCACGTGCCAGCGATCCCGGGGGGCGGGCAGGCCGCGCAGCCGGGCGATGCGCAGCGCGCGCTCGAAGGCGACCCATTCCATCATCCGGCTGTAGGTGAAGGCCTGGCGTCCGGCGCGGACCTCCCAGATGCCCGAGTCGGTGTCGTCCCAGTGGTCCTCGAGCCACTGCAGCTGGCGGCGCAGGTGCGACCAGAGATCGAAGGAGATGGGCGCGCCGTGCTTGTTGTAGAGGTACACGGAGTCCATCAACTCGCCGGTGATGTCGAGCTGCAGCTGCGCCCAGGCGGCGTTGCCGATGCGCACGGGCCGGCTGCCGCGGTACCCCTCCAGGTGGTCGAGGATCTCCTCGGGGAGCTCGCGGCGTCCATCGATGCCGTACATGATCTGCAGCGACTCCCCCTGCGGGTTCTCGCGGCAGCGCGCCTCCAGCCACTCCATGAATGCGGCCGCCTCCTGAGTGAAGCCAAGCCGCAGCAGCGAGTACAGCGTGAAGGACGCGTCCCTGATCCAGGTGTATCGATAGTCCCAGTTGCGGCCGGCGCCGAGGGCCTCGGGGAGCGACGTCGTGGGCGCCGCGACGATCGCCCCGGTGGGCGCGAAGGTGAGCAGCTTGAGGATGAGCGCGCCCCGCTCCACCATCTCGCGCCAGCGTCCGCTGTACGTGCACTGTCCGATCCAGCGCCTCCAGAAGCGCACCGACGCCTCGAAGGCCGCGTCGGCCTCGCCGGGATGGACCGGATCCAGGCGGCAGACGGTGGTCTGACGACCCTCGAGGAGGAGGTCCACCTCCTCGCCCTCGCGCACCGAGAATTGGGCGCGGACCGCGCCGCCTTCGCGCTCGAGCGGGACCGGGGTGATCAGGGTCAGGCCCAGCTCGCCGTGACGGAACTGGGCCATGCTGCCGAGCAGGGTGAGCTCGTGCTCGGCGCGGCCATAGTCGAACGCGGGACGGCAGACCAGCTCCATCCGCGTCCGACCGCGGACCCCGCGGACGCGCCGCCAGATCTGCTGCACGCGTCCTCCTGGAGGTGCCTGGGTGGGTTGGACGGGCATGAAGTCCATCACCTCGACCACCGACTCGTCCCCCATGAAACGGGTGAGCAGGATGTTGGTGTCCGGGAGGTACATCTGCCGTCGCTGCTGGTGGAAGTCGGTGCTGCAGACCTGGAAATGGCCCCCGTTGCGATCGAGGAGGGCCCCGAACATCGAGGGCGAGTCGAAGCGCGGGAAGCAGCACCAGTCGATGGCGCCGTCGTTGGCCACAAGGGCCACGGTGTGGAGGTCGCCGATGACCCCGTGGTCCTCGAGGGGGAGATAGGGAAGCCGCTCTATGGACATGGCGCGAGTTCTACTCCAGCGCGACGGCGTGGTGCCGGGCGATGGCCGCCGCGCAGCGCCTACGCTGGCGCTCGCCATGAGTGACCTCGCCGTCGACCCGCCCGGCATCGACTGCGCGCGCGTCGCCGCCTGGCTGGCTCCCCTGGTCGGTGGGCTCGCCGGCCGCCTGAGTGCTGAGCTCATCGAGGGCGGGCGCAGCAACCTCACGTACGTGATCGCCGACACGACGCGCAGCTGGGTGCTGCGGCGCCCGCCGCTGGCGCATGTGCTCCCGACCGCTCACGACATGGCGCGAGAGCACCGCGTCCTCGCCGCCCTGGAGGAGACCGACATCCCGGTGCCGCGCACCGTCGGGCTCTGCACGGACGCCGACGTCCTCGGGGTGCCCTTCTACGTGATGGAGCGG
>DATDHG010000015.1:0-1621 GCA_036521675.1 Candidatus Dormiibacterota bacterium | reverse complement strand
CTCACCCCGGCCGGCCGCATCCGCTCACTTCCCTGCCCTGCCCCCGAACTGCGCGTCGTGGCGGCCGGCGCGGCCGCAGTACCCTAGCGGCCCATGCCGTCCCCTCGCGCCGCCGACGTGGTCAGCGGCGCCGATCCCGCCGTCGGGGAGATCGTCCACGACGTGGTCGTGGTCGGCACCCATGACCGACCCGCCCGCCGGGAGCGCGCCGCGATCGAGCTCGACGAGCTCGAGGAGCTGGCCCGCACCCTGGGCGCGAGCGTGGTCGAACGGCGCCTGCTCTCGCTCCGTGATCCCCATCCGGCCACCTACCTGCGTGGAGGCGCCGTGGCCGCCATCAAGGATCGCCTGGACGAGCTCGGTCAGCCCGCGGTCCTGGTCAACGACGCCCTCAGCCCGCGCCAGCAGCGCAACCTGCAGCAGGAGTGGCGTGTCCCGGTCCTCGACCGCACCGAAGTGATCCTCGCCATCTTCGCGCGGCGGGCGCGCACCGCCGAGGGCCGTATCCAGGTGGAGATGGCCCAGCTGGAGCATCTCCTCCCCCGCTTGGCCGGCGGCTGGCAACACCTCGAACGTCAGCGCGGCGGCGTCGGGCTACGCGGCGGCATGGGCGAGAAACAGCTCGAGGTCGACCGCCGCCTCATCGGGCAGCGGCTCAAGCGGCTGCGGGTGCGCCTGCGCGAGCTGGAACGGCGCCGCGCCACGCAGCGCAGCGCCCGCCTCGACGTCCCGCTGGCGACGTGCGCGCTGGTGGGGTACACCAACGCGGGCAAGTCGACGCTGCTCAACAAGTTGACCAACAGCGAGGTGCTGGCTGACGACCTGCTCTTCGCAACGCTCGACCCCACCTCGCGGCTCCTCCAGCTGCCCAGCACGCGCCGCATCATCCTCACCGATACGGTGGGCTTCATCCAGAGCCTGCCGACCGAGCTGGTCGAGGCGTTCGCCGCGACGCTCGAAGAGGTGCGGGCCGCGCGCATGCTCGCCGTGGTGGTCGACATCTCCCACCCCGACGCGGAGGCGCAGCTCACCACCGTCCTGGAGACGCTGCACGTCATGGAGTGCGAGCAGCCGGCGCTGCTGGTGCTCACCAAAGCCGACCGCCTGCGCAGCCCCGCAGCGCGCGCCGAGGCCGTCACCCGGCTGGAGGACATCGCCGAGAGCACGGCTATCGTGGTGAGCGCCGTCAGCAGCGAGGGCCTGCGCGACCTGCGCGCCGCGCTCGACGACCTGGCCGCCCGCGTTGTAGTCGAGACGCGCGCCAACCGCGCGCTGCCCGGCGCCTGGCCGAGCCCGGTCGACGCCACCCCCGACGAATCCGACGAGGCCCACCTGGCAGCCAGCTGAGCCACGCTGGGCAGCACAGCTCGCGACCCGCGAGACCGACTGTGGGCAACGCCCCGTCCGGGTGTGGGACCCGTGACGTGGCGCGGGCAGCGCTCCGCCGGACGACGGGCAATCCGCGAGCGGAGCGGGGCGGGGGAGCACCAGGCGGGCCGTTTGAGACGGCCGTGGACCCGGCCGTCGAAGAGAGGTGGCGCGTCGAAGAGGCGCGCCACCGTGCCCGCAGGGCGCACCTCCGTCTCGCGCAGCGGCTTGCCGGCAACCGTGCTGCCTACTC
>DATDHG010000014.1:0-9782 GCA_036521675.1 Candidatus Dormiibacterota bacterium | reverse complement strand
AGCAGGCGGCCCACCATCGAGGCCCGGGCCGCTTTCAACTCGTCCTCGGGCACGGGCTCCTCGGCCATGCGCAGCAGCTCGCGCCGGGAGAGGCTGACGGCGCGAGGGGCGTCCCCAGGGCGGGTGGCCGTCGAGATGCTGAACAGCCCGGTGTCGTCGAAATACTCGTGCCCTGCGGAGATGCGATAGCAGAGCCCCTCGCGTTCGCGCACGGTGTGGAATAGGCGTGAGCCCATGCCGCTGCCGAGCACGTGGGCCATCACCGCCATCGCGGTGCGATCGGCGTCCAGCGCCGGGATGCCGGGCAGCGCCAGGGCCAGATCGATCTGCGCCTCCTCGTCGCCGCTCAGGGGGCGCAGGTTGTGGGTCCAGAGCTCGCCCTTGCCCCACTCGGCCGGTACCCGCGCCCGAGGGGCGGCGCTGGGCACCTCGGCGAGCAGCGTGGCCGCCTCCTCGGGCCCGATCGAGGCGCCGCCGCTCACCACGAGTGCCATCGACTCCGGGGCGTAGAAGCTGGCGTGGTAGTCGACGATCGCCTGACGCGACACGCTCTCGACCACCGACGGGTAGCCCGCCGCCGACCAGGACATCGGCTGGCTGCCGCCGAAGGCCACGCTCTGGATGCGGTCTCCGATCCAGCCGGTCGGCCGCAGCAGCCGCGCGGCCAGCTCCTGAAGCACGACGTTGCGCTCCTTCTCCACCTCCTCGGCCGCGAAGAGGGGATGGCTGAGCATGTCCGTGATGATGTCGGCGAGGGCGCGGGCGGCTTCCGCCGGACCCTCGGCGTAGTACGCGACCTCCTCGGTGTCGGTGTACGCGTTGTCCACCGCCCCCAGCCCGTCGATCTCCCGGCTGATCGTCAGCGCGCTGGGCCGCCGGGTGGTGCCCTTGAAGAACAGGTGCTCGAGGAAGTGGGCCAGACCGGCGGTCTCGCGGGTCTCGTCGCGCGACCCGGCGCGGACGATGAGGATCACGCCGACGTTGCGGCTGCCGCTGATGGGAGCGTCAAGGAGCGTGACGCCGCTCGGCAGGGTTGTCATCGTGGGGAGCGGGCTGGGAGCGACTGTGGTCATACAGGACAGTGTGCCCGACCGCGCAGGCCACACATCGGGGCAGGTCGCGCCCACCGGCCCCCTTGCCTAGCGAACATGTGTTCGCTACTCTGTCCCGGCCATGCCCGCCACCCTCCCCGCCGGTCACCGCGCCGCCGCCGACCCTGTGGCCATCGCCCTGGACGCCCTGCGCGCCTCGCCGGCGGTCGCCGGGCGCGTGGTGCACGAGGAGGTGCTGGCGGCCCGCCCGGCGCAGTGGGGAGACTGGCCGGCGGCGCTCCATCCCCAGCTCACAGCGGCCCTGGGCGCGCTGGGCGTCCAGCGGCTCTACAGCCATCAGGCCGAGGCGGTGAGCGCGGCGCTGGCGGGCCGGGACGTCGTGGTGGTGACCCCGACGGCCTCGGGGAAATCGCTCTGCTACGTTCTCCCTGTCCTCGACCACTGGCTGCGCGATCCCGAGGCGCGCTCGCTGTGGCTGTTTCCGACCAAGGCGCTCGCCCAGGACCAGCTCGCCGGCCTCCAGAACCTCGCCCGTCACCTGCCGCCCGGGCTGCGGGCGGCGGCGTACGACGGCGACACCCCGCCCGGACAGCGTCAGGCGGTGCGCCAGGCCGGGCACATCGTGGTCACCAACCCGGAGATGCTCCACACCGGAGTGCTGCCTCACCACACCTCCTGGGTGCGGCTCTTCCAGCAACTGAAGGTGATCGTCATCGACGAGCTGCACTCCTACCGCGGCGTCTTCGGCTCGCACCTGGCCAACGTCCTGCGCCGGCTGCTCCGGCTGTGCCGCTTCTACGGAAGCCACCCCACGGTGATCGCCTGCTCGGCGACCATCGCCAACCCGCGCCAGCTGGCGGAGCGGCTCATCGAGCGGCCGGTGTACTGCATCGACCAGAGCGGCGCCCCCCAGGCGGAGCGGCGGCTCTGGCTCTGGAATCCGCCGCTCGTCGACGGCTCGCTCGGGGTGCGGCGCAGCGCCGTCCTCGAGGCACGCCGGCTGTGCGCGGAGCTGCTGCGCCGCCGGCTGGCGGTGATCGCCTTCGTGCGCAGCCGCAGCGCGGTCGAGCTGCTGCTCTCCTACCTCCAGCGCCTCGAGCCCGGACCGCGACCCGGCGTGCCCGGCCCGGTGCGAGGCTACCGCTCCGGATACCTTCCGCTGGAGCGGCGCGCCATCGAGGCGGGGCTGCGCGACGGCAGCGTGCGCGCGGTGGTGAGCACCAACGCGCTGGAGCTGGGCATCGACATCGGCAGCCTCGACGCCGCGGTGCTGGTCGGCTATCCCGGGAGTATTGCCGCAACCTGGCAGCAACTCGGGCGCGCGGGGCGGCGCGACACCACCTCGCTGGGCGTGCTCATCGCCGGCGACAGCCCGCTCGACCAGTTCCTGGTGCGCCATCCCGAGTACCTGCTCAGCACGCCGCCCGAGGAGGGGCTCATCGATCCCGACAACCTGCTGGTGCTGAGCGGGCATCTCCAGGCGGCCGCCTTCGAGCTGGCGTTCGAGCAGGGGGAGCGCTTCGGCGAGGCGGACGTCGCCGACCTCCTCGACTGCCTCGCCGAGGATGGCGTCGTGCACCGGTCGGGGACGCGCTACCACTGGGCCGCGGACGCCTTTCCCGCGGAGGCGATGTCCCTGCGCAGCGCATGCGCCACCAACGTGGTGATCATCGACACGTCCACCGGCGGCGCCGGGCCCGGGCAGGGTCCGCAGGGCCCCTGGGCGGGGAGTGGGGGAGGCCGGCCGGGCAGCCAGGGCCGCGTCATCGGCGAGGTCGACCAGTTCGCGGCGCCGGTTCTGGTCCACGATGACGCGATCTACATCCACGAGGGCGCGCAGTTCCACGTGGAGCGGCTCGACTGGGAGGAGAAGCGCGCCTACGTGCACCCGGTCGCCGTCGACTACTACACCACGGCGGAGACCGGCCTCTCGGTGAGCGTCCTCGAGCGCTACAGCGGCCCCCTGGGACAGCGCTGCCGGCGCAGCTCCGGCGAGGTGCGGGTGACGCGCGTGGCCACCGTCTACAAGAAGATCCGCTTTCTCACCCACGAGACCGTCGGCGCCGGGCCGATCACCCTGCCCGAGCAGGACCTCCACACCACCGCGGCGTGGGTGGCCTTCACCCCCGAGGCCGTCGCGACGCTGACGCGCACCGAGCTGGAGACCGGCCTGGCCGGCCTGGCGACCGTCCTGCACCAGTCGGCGTGCCTGCTGTGCATGTGCGACCCGCGCGACCTGGGGCGCCACTCGGAGCTGCGCGGCCACGGCGGCCCCACGGCCACCGGGCCACCCCCGGCGCCGCTCGGTGACGCGCCCCCGGGCGAGCCGCTGGAGTTCGCAGCAGGCTGGCGGCCGGCGCGTGCCGTCTCGCCGCCGCCGCCGCCCGCCGGGCAGCCGACGGTCTACCTCTACGACTCGGTGCCGGGCGGCGTCGGCTTCGCACCGCGCTGTCACGAGCGGCACAGTGAGCTGCTGCGTGCCGCCGCGGGGATCGTCGACGGCTGCGCCTGCGCGGCGGGCTGCCCGGCCTGCACCGGCCCCGGGCCCGCCGGGCTCGATTCCCGCGCCGCCACCCGACGGCTGCTCGACATCGCCCTAGCCGAGGACGGCGAGTGACCGACGCCGAGCGCGCTCTTGCCGTGGCGGATCTGCGGCGGCGCCTGGACCGGCTCGGCGGGCGCGCCCGCGCGGCGTCCGCCGCGCCCCCGCCGCGGCCCGGGGCGGTCGCGGCCGCCTCGATGCGCGAGGGCGGGCCGCCAGGATCCCTGCCGCCAGACGCCGAGGGAGCGGTGCGGCGGCTGGGCTTCCGCCCCGAGCCCCAGCCCCAGGGGGCGGCCTGGGTGCGGCGGGTGGCCGTCGACCTGGGGCCCTTCCTGCAGCGCGCCGGGGCGCCGCACCCGGTCACCGGCGGCCAGCTCCTGGGGCTGTCCCACGGGCCCTCGACGGAGCGAGAGCCGGCCGGCTACGACGCCTCCGCCTGCGCGGTGCTCGACATCGAGACGCTCGGCCTGCGCGGCAGCGGCGTCGTCGCCTTCCTGGTGGGGCTGGGGACGCCGCGCGGTGACGTGCTGGAGATCGACCAGCTCCTGCTCGCCGACATCGGCGCCGAGCCCGCGCTGCTCGGAGCCCTCCTGGGGCGGCTGGCGGCGCTCCGGCTGCTGGTCACCTACAACGGGCGGACGTTCGATCTCCCCGTCCTGCGCGCCCGCTGCGTGTTGACCCGGTTGGGCGGCGAGCAGCTCGAGACCATGCCGCACTGCGACCTGCTCAGCCCGGTGCGCCAACTCTTCCGTGACCGGCTGGGGGTCTGCACGCTGCGCCAGACCGAACTCTCGCTCCTCGGCTTCGAGCGCGACGGGGATGCCCCCGGCAGCGAGGCCCCGGAACGCTATCGAGCCTGGCTCCAGCGCGGCGACGAGGCGCGGCTCGCCGGGGTGGTGCGCCACAACCAGCTCGACCTCTGCGCCACCATGGTGCTGGCGGCGCGGCTCGCCGCCCATGTCGAGGGGCGGCTCGTGCAACCCGTACACCCGGCGGACCGCTACCGGCTGGCCGTCCACCTCGAGCGCCACGGCGAGGCCGAGCTGCGCGACGAGGTCGACACCCACTATCGCGCTGCGCTCGCCCAGCGGCGCGCCCCCTGGGACCGCCACGCCGGCCACCGCCTGGCGCGGCGCCTGGCCCGGGGTGGCGCCGGCGACCGTAACGAGGCCGCCGCGCTGCTGCGCGCGCTGTGGGGCGCCGACCCTGGGGACCTGCGTGCCGCGCGGGCGCTCTGCATCCTCGAGGAGCGCCGCCAGCACCTGGTCGAAGCGCTCGCCGTGGCCGACGCCGCCCTCGCGACCTGCCATCGCCTCGGCGCCTTCCGCCTGGCGCTGATGCGGGCCGCGCCGCCGGGAGGCTGGGCGGCGGACTGGGAGCGCCGCCGGGCCCGCCTGACGATCCGCGTCGCCCGCCGGGGCCGGTCGGACCGCCCCCGGCCGGAGATGGGCCTCCTGCCCGGGCTGGCCTGCGCGACTGGCTAGAGCCCGCCGCCCCCGGTTGCGGTCGGCGTCGGCGCCGGCTGGGCCACGCCGCCGCTGTTGCTGTACTGGGCGAAGGGGATCTGCCAGTCGGCCTCGCCGTCCGAGTAGTCGGCGACGCGCGCGGTGTTGACCACCCGGACCACATCGCCCGGCTGGCTGAAGTTGAAGAACTCGATGGCGCGAGCGGGGGACAGGTTGACGCATCCGTGGGAGACGTTGACGAATCCCTGGGAGCCCACCGACCACGGGGCCGAATGAATGTAGAAGCCATCGGTGGAGATGGCGGTGTCCCATAAGACCTGCTCGTCGTAGCCACCGGCGGCGTTGACGGGAATGCCGATCGACGTCGACACCATGCGGACGTGCTGGAGCTTGTACCAGACAAAGAGGGTGCCGCTGAGGGTGGGACTGCTCGGCTTGCCGGTGCTCACCGGGTAGGTGTGGATCAGCTGATCGCCCGAGAACACCTGCATCTGGTGCGCTGCGGCGTCGATGATCGACACGTGCTTGGCGCCGATGGTGAAGGACGACGACCAGTCGCCCAGGCCCCAGACGCCACCCCCGGCGGTGGCGCCACGGAAATGCGCGACGACGTGGACCTGGGTCCCACTGGGCCAGTAGTCCTGCGGTCGCCAGTGCACCTCCTGGGTGCCGAACCAGTGCCAGGCGCCCACGATGGGCGTGCTGGTCTGCACCTGGATGCGGCTGATGATGTCCGCCTGCTTGTCGGGAGCGATCGCAGCGTTGAACTTGAGGATGATCGGCATGCCCACACCGACGGTGGCGCCGTCGCCGGGGGCGACGTCGGTGGTCAGCCGGGTGGCGCCCGTGGGCACGGGGATGGTGGTGAACCCAGCCGACGCGGTGGCCCCCCCGCCGAGGTCGTGAGCGCTCGCCGCGACGACGTAGTGGCTGCCGAAGTCGAGCGGGCCGTTCAGCGTCCAGGCGCGGCCGTCGGGCGACAGCGTGCCGGGCAGCGCCGTGGGGTCCGCGTCGCTGTGGAGGACCACGCGGTCGATGATTCCCGTGTCGACCGTCACCTTGATCGGCGTGTCGAGAGTGACGCCGGTGGCCCCGTCGGCGGGCGTGACGGCCAGGGTGGGGATGGGCAGCGCCGCATCGGACGAGCCCGTCGTGGCCAGGCGGGCGGGCGTCGTCGTGTGTCTGGCTGTGCCCACCGCTCCGCCTGAGGCGCAGGCGGCCAGGAGCAGCCCGCCGGCCAGCAGCGAGGCGGGGACGCCGAGGCGTCGTTGCGCAGCCCTTCTCTCCATGGACGATCTCACCTTACCATCGCTCGGGGCGCGGTTCGGCCTCTGACGCGGGGCAAGAACACGCTGGCCACAACTCCAGGAACGCCCGGCGCCCGGTCCCGGTTATGGCCGGGAGGTGGCTTGGCCACCGGGTCACCGCCGCCGCCCCAGCGGTCGCTCCGGAGCGGTCCCCGAGCCTAGTTCAGCCGCTCCACGATCATGGCCATGCCCATCCCGCCGCCCACGCACATGGTCTCCAGCCCGATGCGCTTGCCGGCGCTGCTCAGCCCGTTGAGGAGCGTGTTCATGATCCGGGCGCCGGTCATGCCGAAGGGGTGACCAAGAGCGATCGACCCGCCGTTGGGGTTGAGCTTGTCCCCGAAGGGATCGATCCCCAGGGCCCGGGCTGAGGGGATGACCTGGGCCGCGAAGGCTTCGTTGATCTCCACGATGTCGACATCGTCGATGGACATGCCGGCGCGCTGCAGCGCCTGACGCGAGGCCTCGATCGGCCCCAGCCCCATGTACTCGGGCTCCAGCGAGCTCAGCCCGGTGCTGACGATGCGCGCCAGTGGGGTGATGCCGAGCTGCCGGGCCCGGCTGTCCGACATCACCACCACCGCGGCGGCGCCGTCGTTGAGCGGGCAGGAGTTGCCCGCGGTCACCGTCCCGTTCGCGCGGAACACCGGCTGCAGCGCGGCCAGCTTCTCGAGCGACGTCTCGCGGCGGGGACCGTCGTCCGTACTCATGATGGTGCCGTTGGGCAGCGGCACGGGGACGATCTCCCGCGCGAAGAACCCGTTGTCCTGAGAGGCCACGGCCCGCTGCTGGCTGCGCAGCGCGAACCGGTCCATCTCCTCGCGCGCGATCTCCTCGCGGGCGGCGACGTTCTCGGCGGTCTGGCCCATCTCGATGTAGATGTCGGGGTAGCCCTCGGCGTTGCCAGGGAGCACACGCGGGTTCTTGTTCTTCGGGTCGTCACTGCTGCCGTTGGCGAAGCGCGACACGCACTCCACCCCCACGCTCAGAAAGGCTTCGCCCTCGCCCGTCTTGATGGCGTGGAAGGCCATGCGCGTGGTCTGCAGCGAGGACGAGCAGTAGCGGGTGATGGTGGTGCCGGGCACGTCGAGGCGCGAGAGGATGGCAATGACCCGGCCCATGTTGAAGCCCTGCTCGCCGCCAGGCAGGCCGCAGCCGCACATGAGGTCGTCGATCTCATCGCGCGGGAGCTGGGGCACCTTGTCGAGCACGGCGTCGACGATGAAGGAGCCGAGCTCGTCGGGCCGGTTCTCGATCAGCGAGCCCTTGAAGGCGCGCCCGATGGGGGTGCGGGCGGCGGCGACGATGACGGCTTCTGGCATGGCGGGCGGTTCACCTCATGAGCATCCCAGGCGGCGGGGGTATCGGGGCTACTCCTAATGGTGGCGCGCCGGCCGGCGCCGGCGTCTGATCGAGCCATCGGAGCCTGCCGACGAGCGCGCGCTGGACAAGCTCCCTCGCCTTCCCCCATCCTCAGCGCCTCGATCAGACCGAGGCCGGACCCGGCCGCCGCTCCGGCGGCGTCGGAGGGGATTGATGGCTGAGCAGTACTTCGTCACCGGGGCCACCGGCTTCGTCGCCCGCCATCTGCTCCCCCTCCTGCTCGCGCGCGAGGGCCGGGTGGCCGCTCTGGTCCGCCCCGGGTCGCGGGCCCGGTTCGCCGCTCTGCGCGAGCGGCTCGATCCCTCCGGCGAGCGGCTGCGCGCGGTCATCGGCGACATCGGTGAGCCTGGCTGCGGACTCGCGCCCGAGGACCGTGCCGCCCTGCGTGGGGCCGAGTTCTTCCACCTCGCCGCCATTTACGACCTGCTCGCCTCGCCCGACGCCACCGCGCGGGCCAACATCACGGGCACCCTGCACGCCGTCGAGCTCGCCAACGAGGTGGGCGCAACGCGCTTCCACCACGTCAGCTCGATCGCCGTTGCGGGTCGCTTCAAGGGCCGCTTCACCGAGGACATGTTCGACGAGGGGCAGAGCCTCGACCATCCCTACTTCACGACCAAGTACGAGGCCGAGGCGATCGTGCGGCGCGAGGCGGCCGTGCCCTGGCGCGTCTATCGCCCGGGGCTCGTGATCGGTTCGAGCGAGACCGGCGAGGCGGACCGTATCGACGGCCCCTATTACGCCTTCAAGCTCATCCAGGGGCTGCGCGACAGCTTTCCGCAGTGGATGCCGTTCGTGGGTCCCGAGGGCGGTCCGCTCAACCTGGTCCCGGTGGACTTCGTGGCCCGGGCGATCGACCACATCGCCCACCGGCCGCAGGGCGACGGCCAGGCGTTCCACATCGTCGACCCGCAGCCGCTGTCGCTCGGGGACACGCTCAACGTGTTCTGCCGGGCCGCCCACGCCCCCGAGTTCGCCCTGCGCTTCGACCGGCGCATGGCCAGGATGATCCCCGGCGACACCGCCCGCGTGGCCGCCGACCTGCCCGCGGTCAAGCGCGTCAAGAAGCAGGTGCTCGACCGGCTCGGCATCCCGGCCACCGCCCTGGAATACATGGACTACCCGGCCGAGTTCGACGCCGCCCGCTCCACGGCGGCGCTCGCCGGATCCGGGATCAGCTGCCCGCCGCTGCACAGCTACGCGTGGCGCATCTGGGACTACTGGGAACGCCACCTCGATCCCGAGCTGCCCACGCTGCCCAATCTCCGTGCCCAGGTTGCCGACAAGGTTGTCATCATCACAGGGGCGTCGAGCGGCATCGGGCGCGCGCTCGCCGAGCGGCTCGCCGAGGCGGGAGCGGTGGTCTGCTGCGTGGCGCGCGGGGTCGACAAGCTCGAGGAGCTCAAGGCGGCCATCGAGAAGGCGGGCGGCCACGCCGACATCTACCCCACCGACCTCAGCGAGCCGGAGCGCTGCCGGGAGATGGTCGAGCGCGTGCTCAGCGATCACGGCCGCGTCGACATCCTGGTCAACAACGCGGGACGCTCCATCCGCCGCGCCGTGCTGCAGTCGCTGGACCGCTTCCACGACTTCGAGCGCACCATGGCGCTCAACTACTTCGGAGCCATCGCCTGCATCATGGCGGTGCTCCCGGGCATGAAGGAGCGCGGCGACGGGCACATCATCAACGTGTCGAGCATCGGAGCGCAGACGTTCCCGCCGCGCTTCGCGGCCTACGTGGCCAGCAAGGCCGCGCTCGACGCCTTCTCGCGGTGCCTGGCCCCCGAGGTCACCGCCGACGGCGTGGCCGTCACCGAGGTGCACATGCCGCTGGTGCGCACGCCGATGATCGCGCCCACCTCGATCTACAAGAACTTCCCGACCATCAGCGCCGAGGAGGCCGCCGACCTCCTTGTCGCCGCGGTGATCAAGCGGCCCCACGAGGTCAGCACCCGCCTGGGCAAGTTCGGCCAGCTGATGAACACCGTGGCCCCGTCGGTGGCGCAGCTGATCATGACGGCGGCGTACGCAG
>DATDHG010000013.1:0-10913 GCA_036521675.1 Candidatus Dormiibacterota bacterium | reverse complement strand
CGGCCTGGGCCTGCTGGTGCTGGCCCTCATCCGCGCGCAGAGCGCCGGCCTGGGCGCCGGCGAGGTGCTGCTCACCGGCGGAGCGGCGCTGGTTCTGCTGGTCATCTTCGTGGTGGTGGAAGCGCGCTTCGCAGAGGCGCCGATGCTGCCGCTGGAGCTGTTCCGCTCGCGGCCCTTCTCGGTGACCAACCTGCTCACCCTGTTCCTCTATGCCGCCCTGGGCGGTGCGCTGGTCTATCTGCCACTGACCCTCATCGAGGTGCACGGCTACTCACCCCTGGCGGCCGGCGCTGCGCTGCTGCCCTTTGTGGTGGTGCTGTCGGTGCTGGCCCGCTTCTCGGGGGGGCTGGTGGATCGGGTGGGAGCGCGACTGCCACTGACGGTGGGGCCGATGGTGGCGGCCGGTGGCTTCCTGCTCCTCGCTGTTCCAGACAGAGGTGGCAGTTACTGGACGACGTTCTTCCCCGGGATGGTGGTGCTCGGCCTCGGCATGGCACTCGTGGTGGCGCCGCTGACCACCACCGTGCTGAGCGCGGTGGCCACCCGGCACGCCGGGACCGCCTCGGGAGTCAACAACGCCGTCTCGCGGACAGGCGGACTGCTCGCCGTGGCGATCTTCGGGGTGGTGCTGGTCCATACCTTCGACAGCGCGCTGGATCGCAGTCTGCAGAGCATCCCGCTCACCGCCGCCCAGCACGCCCAACTCGACGCGCAGCGCTCCCGGCTGGCCCTGACAGCTGCCCCCGACGGGCTCGACGCCCCCACCGCCGCAGCGGTCGACGACGCCGTGGCCAGCGCGTTCGTCTCCGGGGTCAGGGCGGTGTTGATCTCCGCGGCGGCGCTGGCCGCGGCCTCCGCGCTCACGGCGGCCATCGGTCTGCCCGCCCGGCGGCGCCCAGTCCCGGCCGCGACGCGCGCCGAGGGGGTCCGGGCGGAGGCGCCCGCCTGACGCCGCGCCCTCCGGGTGACGGGTCGATCACGGAGATGGACCGACGGGTCGGGGCCGCTTGCCGCGCATCGACAATCGCCGCCGATGGCCGCCACCACCACCGGCGCCGCAGCGCGGCCGCTGCGCCGGCTGCCCCGCCTGCAGCTCGCCGAGCGGCTGGCGGCGCTCGGCGCGGGCGCGGCCCTGCTCGCCCTGCTGGCCCGTCTGGTCTACGCGCCCTACCAGGCGGTGTACAGAGGCACAGGCGCCGACTATGTCGCGTTCGCGACCGGGTCCCGGCTGGTGGCGGCCGGCGACCGCTGCCTCTACTGCCTGCCCCACCAAGCGGATACCCAGGCCGCGCTGCTCGGCTACCGTCCTGTCGGGGCCGGCTTTCCCGCCGCGTTCTTCAACGCCCCGCTGGCCGCCTGGGTGCTGCAGCCGGTGGCCACCCTTTCCCTCGGCGGTGGCCTGCGCCTGTTCGTCACCTGCCTCGCGCTTGCCACCGGCGTCTCCGTGGCGCTGGCTCGGCGCAGCCTGGAGGGCCTCGGCCCCCGGGAGTCGCTGGTGGTGGCGCTGGCGGTCATCGCCACCCTGCCCGGGGCCATGGGCCTGGTCCTGGCGCAGTGGACCCCGCTGCTGCTGGCGTTCGCCCTGGGTGGGCTGCTCGCCTTGCGCGGCTCGCTGCCGGTGCTGGCCGGGCTGCTGCTCTCGGTACTGTTCATCAAGCCCCAGCTCTGCCTGTTGCTGCTGCCCGCGCTGCTCGCCGCTCGCTCCTGGCGCCTGGCCCTGGGCGTGGGCCTCGGCGCGGCCGCCTGGTGGGGATGCGGGTTCGCGCTGGCGGGGCCGTCGTTCCCGCAGGACTTCGCCACGCTGGTGGCCCACCTCTCCCGCGAGGGTGTCACCACGGCCGGCCTGCCCTCCTTCGCCGGCTTCACGCCGTGGGGGGCCGCCGGGGTGGTGCCCCTGGCGATCATCAGCGGCGCTGCGTGTCTTGCGGTGCTCGTCGCCGTGCGGGCCCGGCTGCGCGGCGACCCCGAGATGGCCGTGGCGTTGGGCATCGCGATGAGCCTGCTGGCGGCTCCCCATGTCTTCGGGGACGACCTGCTGCTGCTTGTTCCGGCCCTCCTCGTCCTGGCGCGGCGCTGCTCGCCGGTTCACGCCCTGCTGGTGGCCGGGCTGCTCGACATCGCCTACCTGATCGACGAGCGGCTGCTCCCCACCGCACCGCGCGCCCTGGAGGCGCTCTGCACGCTGCTCACAGTGCTGCTGCTCGTCAGACTGACGTCGCGCGAGCGCCATCCGCAGCGGCAGAGCCGGCTCGACGCGGCGCTCGCCGCCCCGCAGTGGCTGCTGGCCGGGCTCGACGGGCGGGTCCCGAGCCCGGCGGCCTGATCGCCGAGAAGGCCGCGGAGGGTCAGCCCGGCAGCGCCGCCTCGATGGCGGCCACCAGCGGCTCGGCTTCGGGATCAGTCGTCGGGGAGAAGCGCGTGATCGAGCCCGCTCCCGGGCTGACGACGAACTTCTCGAAGTTCCACGTGATGTCGCCCGTGTGGCCCTTCTCGTCGGGGACCCCGGTGAGGGCGGCATAGACCGGGTGGCGCCCCTCGCCATTGACGTCGATCTTCTCGAAGAGCGGGAAGCTCACGGCGTAGTTGGTCGAGCAGAAGGTCTGAATCTCCTCGGGGGTACCCGGTTCCTGCTCGCCGAACTGATTGCAGGGGAAGCCCAGCACGGCGAAGCCCCGCGCGGAGTACTTCTCGTGCAGCCGCTCCAACCCCGCGTAATGCGGGGTGAGGCCGCACTGCGACGCCACGTTGACGATGAGCAGCGCCTTGTCCCGGTACACGTGCAGGTCGGCAGGGGTGCCGTCGAGCGCGTGGATCGGGGCGGAGTAGAGCTCCTCGGTAGCGGTGGGATTCGCCATGATGGACGCGACCTCCTCGACGCCCGGGGCGTCGCACGAGAAGCGGCTGAGGCGAACCAGTATGAACCGGCGCGCGGCGCGGCCGGGGCGGGCGAAGTCACCCCTGCCGGGTGCGGTACGGTCACCCCGCGGGGGCGCAGGCTGAGCGGTGACCGACCCGCACGGAGGCAGTGATCGTGGCCCAGGGATTCCGCCGGCGCCTGGCATTGCTCTCGATGCTCGTCGCCGGCGTGGCGGTCGCGGCATGCGGGAGCTCGAGCGGGAGCCTGACCACTCCCGCCCTGCCCACCTTGCCCACCCTGCCCACGCGGCCGCCCGGCGTGACCACCACCGCGACGTCGCCCGCCGCGCCGACCGACACGGCCGTAGCGACCACCACGACCACCACCACCGACACGGGCACGACCACCCCCACGCCCACCGGTGCCCCCACCCCCACGCCCACCGCCAGCACGACCACGACCACCGCCACGACCACCACCAGTACCGTTACGGCCACCCCGGCACCGACGCCCGAAGCGTCGTCCACCACGTCGAACAACGCGTCGAGCGGCGGCAGCAGCGCGCTTCCATGGATCCTGCTCGCGATCGCCGGCGCGGTCATAGCGGGCGTCCTGGTCGCCATGGCCCTGCGCCGGCGCAGCGAGGCGGCGGCGGGACGGGCGGCCGGCGCCCAGCGGGTGGGCGACGCGGCGCGGCAGCTTGCCGACACTGCGGCGACCCTGCCGCCGGGCAACGACCCGGCGACCGTGACCGTGTGGTGGCAGCTCCTCGACGCCCAACAGGCCGCCCTGACCGGCGCGCTCGCCATGCGAACCACGGTGGCTGCCGACGATCCGCTCGCGGCCGCGCTCACCGATGTCGAGGCGGCGCGCAGCGCCCTCGGCGACGCGGTGGCCACCGACCGCACGCTGCGCATCGGTCCGCCCAGCCCGGCCGGCGACCAGCTCGCCTACTCGGCCGCCGTGGTGCGGGAGCGCGCGGGCACGCTGCGCGACAGCGCCGCCGAGGTCGAGCGCCTGCTGCTGCCGCCCCAGGCGGCCGGCTGAGCCCGCCCGCTCGGGCGTCACTGCTCCGCGGCGGGGAAGTCACGCAGGGAGGCCAGCGCCAGGCGTTCCAGCGTCCCTGCGATGGCCACGGCCGCGGCCGCCCCCGCCAGCAGCATCAGCTGCGCTCCGCTGCCGATCGCACCGGCGGCGACGACCAGCGCCTCGCCGAACGCCAGGCTCGCCAGGACGACGACCGTCACCGACCGCAGGTACCGCCGGCGCGCCTGCGGATCGCCGGAGAGCCCCATCGGGATCGACAGCGCGAGGAATCCCAGCTCGGCCATGAGGAGCAGGCAGACGCCGTACGCAGGCGCCAGGGGGTCGACCGCGTCGGTGGCGCCGGCGCTGCCCATCGCGTAGGCGGCGATCAGCAGCGCCCCGCTCACCACGACGGCCGCGAACCGGCGGCTGCGCAGCCCCGTCGCTTGCACCGCGACAGCGATAAGGCCCAGCAGCACCACTGTCCGCCAGGCGTCGCCGGCGTGGGCCGTGGCCGCGACGCCGGCGAGGCCACACAGCGCCAGCGAAGCGACGGCTGGTGTCACCGCCGGGGGACCGCCGATGCGCGGCGGAAGTGGTCCAGGTCCTGGATCACTTCCACCAGGGGCTCGCCGTAGGTCCACTCGCCGACGGCGATGCCCAGCGAGCGCAGCTCGCGGCGCTCGGCCCGGCGCTCGACGGCCCACGCGCGCCGTGCCAGTGCCTCCTTGCGCCCCGTCGGCCTGGGCATGAACGCCAGCGGTGACAGCTCCAGCACGGCGGTGTCCCGGCGGCGCGCCCACAGGTCGAGCACGAGCTGCCGGGTCCTGCCATCGATCAGCGGGGAGACGGCGATCACGAAGGCGTTGGGCGGCAGCAGCTGGGGGGGAAGCCGATCGATCCCCGTCCAAGCGTAGTGGAGGCGCAAGCGCGCATCGAGCAGCGCTTCGAGAATGCGGGCGAGCTGCATCCGCCCCGATCCCGGTAGCAGCCAGCGCACGATCCCGCCGAACTCGGCGAACCCGACGCGGTCACGCTCGGCCAGGTAGACGTCGGCCAGGCTGGCGACCGCGTGCGCAGCCGCGGCCAGGCTCGAGCGCCCGGCCTCGCGCAGGTCGGTGAAGGTGTCAAGGAGCAGCACGATGTCAGTGTTCCGCTCCGGCACGTGCTCGTTGACCTGGAGCGACGGGCTGCGGCTGCTGAGCCGGGCGTTCACGCGCCGGATGTGGTCGCCGGGGACGAACTCGCGCGTCCCCGCGTATTCGATGCCGTCGCCGCGGGCGCGCGAGCGATGGTTGCCGGTACGCAGCTGGGTGTGCCGCGGTGCGGGGGGGCTGGGCAGCAGCTCGGCGGCCGGGTAGACGCGGACCGTCCTGGCCAGGTCGATGTGGCCGGTGAAGGCCAGAACTCCGAAGACGTCCTCGGCGAAGAGGTCGACGCTCGGGACGCCGTAGCGACCGAGCTGGGGGCAGCTGACCGCGAGCGCAGTCGCGACGCGCCGGCGCGACAGGGGCAGGGTATCGACGGCGGTCCCAACGATCTCTCCGGTCGCGGCCACCAGGCTGGTGCGCAGCTCCATCCGGTGGGGGGTGCCGCGGCTCTGGAGCCGCACCTCGGTGGTCACGGCACCGCCTTCGGTGAGCAATTCAGGCGCGGCAGCCGCGGTGCCGCTCAGCGCCGGCCGGGGGATGGTGAGCGTCCAGGTGAGCACGATCAGAAACGGGACGCCGACAGCCACCAGCTCGCCGTGTCCGGTGGCCAGCGCCGCGAGCATCGCGGCCGAGCCGAGCAGGAGATAGGCGATCAGCTTGGGCGAGCGCGCGGCCCGCAGCGGGATCACGTGGGCCGCATTGAGGGTTCCACGGCGGGCACGACCACGCGGGCGAGGCAGTCCCGGACCACGTCCTCGCTGCGGATCCGCTGCACCCACAGCTCGGGGCGCAGCGAGATGCGATGTGCGAGGGCTGGTATCGCGATGTCCTTGACGTCCTGCGGGGTCACGTAGTCGCGCCCCTGCATCGCCGCCCCGGCCCGCGCCATCTTGAGCAGCGCCAGCGAGCCCCGCGGGCTCGCCCCCACCACCACGCGGGAGTCGCCGCGTGTCTGCGTGACGATGTCGACCATGTATTCGATGACGGCAGGGTCGACGTGCACCGTCTCCACCGCCTGCTGCATGGTCAGGATCAGCTCGGGTGACGCCATCGGCGCCAGCTCCACGTCCTCGCGGCGCCGCTCAGCCCGGCGCTGCACCATCTCCGCCTCGCTGCGCGCGTCGGGATAGCCCACTGCCGTGCGGATCAGGAAGCGGTCGAGCTGGGCTTCGGGCAGCGGGTACGTGCCCTCGAACTCGATGGGGTTCTGGGTGGCGATGACCATGAACGGCGCGGCCAGCAATTCGGTGTGGCCCTCGATGGTCACCTGCCGCTCCTGCATGGCCTCTAGCAGCGCTGACTGCGTCTTGGCGGGCGCCCGGTTGACCTCGTCCGCGAGCACTACGTTGGCGAAGATGGGTCCGCGGCGCAGCACGAGGTCGGTCTCTCTCCCCTGGTAGAGGAAGTAGCCGGTCACATCCGAGGGCATCAGGTCGGGGGTGAACTGGATCCGTTTGAACTGCAGGCCGCTCACGGTGGCGAGCGACCGGGCCATGAGGGTCTTGGCCAGCCCGGGCAGGTCCTCGATGAGCACGTGACCGTCCGCGAGCAGGGCCATGACCAGCAGCCCGATGCTCTCCCGCTTCCCGGTCACCGCCCGCTCGACCTCCGTGCAGAGCCGTTCTGCGAATTGCGCAACCTCACGCACGCCCGCCTCCTTCACAGGCGTTCCACTGCGTCGAGCAGGGCCTCTGGCGTCGAAGCGCTCGCCACCTCCTCGGGAAGGCGGTCAGCGCCGAGGCGGACGGCGACCCGGGCCAGCGGGTCCTGGAGCCGGGCGATGAGTTGGGCGTCGTCGTTGTCTGCGGCGAGGTCGACGCGCTGCATCCAGCGCGCGAGCGGCGCCAGCTCAGCCTCCTCGGGGGTGGCGCCGCCGCCGCGTGCTTCCACAACCGCCTCCGGCAGCCTCTCCTCCAGGCCGGCGGCCAGCGCGAGGACGGCGACGGCGGTCACCGCGACCACCAGGGCAGTGAGGATGCTCGCGCTCTCCTCGGGTGCCAGCCGGTACGCGACCACCGCGGCGAGCCCGAAGACGACGCCCACCACGCCCGCTGCCGCGTAGATTTCGGCGCTCCCCAGCCGCTGCTCACTCACCGCCGGGCTCCAGCGCGCCGCCGGCCGGTCGGGCCAGGTCGTCGAGGATGGCCGCCAGGCTCCCGTCGGCGGCCAGGCGCAGACCCTCGTCGATGTCGTGCGGGCTGTAGCGGGCCAGCTCGAACAGTCCTGTCAGCTGCGCGGCTTGCGGCTGGGCGCCGGCGGCGGCGCGCGCCGCGGTGACCGCGTACTCGGCCGAGGTCTCCCAGGGGGAACGCGGATGCCCGCGCGCGGCCAGCGCCAACTCCATGAGCCGGTAGTCGCGGATGATCGCTTCGCGCGCGTTGCGTGGCGAGGGGGTGTGCTCAGCGTGCGCGGGCCTGCCGGCGGGCAGCGGTGATTCGACGGGCGCCTCCAGAGCGAACTCCCCGTCGTCGCGAAGCAGCACTGCCGCCAGCAGGGCTGTGAAGGCCGCCACCAGCGCCACCGCCACGGCGATGAGCACGCCGTAGCGGATCGCCTGGCTGCCGCTCGCCCCAGGAGCGCTCGTAGAGCCAAGCTGGCTCTGCGATGCCGTGCCGGCCGGGGCCTCGAGGCTCGCGGTGGCACGGGCGGTCACATGGGGACGCGGCAGCGGGGTTGAGGGCACGTCCGAGGCACCGAGCAGGGAGACCGCCAGCAGGACGGTGGGGAACAGCAGGATCCAGCCGGCGACAGCGGCCCTGGTCCGCAGCGACCACTGCCGCGCCAGCACGAGCCACGCCGGGATCAGGATCGCGGCGGCGATGGCGGACCACTTCAGCAGGGGATGCGAGTCGAGGGTCGGCCAGCGGTACTCGGTGGTGACGCCGCGACCCTCGCGAGTCGCGGTGGAGACGGCGTCCACGACCAAGACAAGGCATGCCAGCAGGAGGCCAACGCCGACCCGCCGGGACCGGCGGGCGGGCGCCGACCTCATGGGGCGCCCAACTCAGCTGCAGCCGCTGGTGGCTCCACAGTTGAGGCACTTGTAGCACGCGCCGCTGCGCACCATCAGCGAGCCGCACTCGCTGCAGGAGGGGGCGTCCTCCTGATTGAGGAAGGCGGTGGGCGCGAGTCGCTCCACCAGCGGCAGCGCCACCTTGGACGAGGCCGCGGGCGCCGCGGCCGGCGTTGTCGTCTGCTCCCCTGGCGAGATGTGGACACGCGTGTCCGCAAGCGGCGGCTCCCCTGGCTCGGTCCCGTCGCGACGGATGATCCCCAGGGCGTCGCGGTCCTCCCAGGGCAGGAAGCGGCTGGCCATCCAGCGGAAGATGTAGTCCATGATGGACTTGGCGATGGGGATCTCGGGGTTGCCGGTGAAGCCGCTGGGCTCGAAGCGCGCGTGCGAGAACTTGTCGGTCAGCGCCTTGAGCGGCACGCCGTACTGCAGCGCCATGGAGACCGCGGTGGCGAAGGAGTCCATGAGGCCCGAGACCGTCGAACCCTCCTTGGCCATCTTCAGGAAGATCTCCCCGGGCGTGCCGTCCTCGTAAAGCCCGACAGTGATGTAGCCCTCGTGGTCGGCGACCGAGAACTTGTGCGTGACCGCCTGGCGCTCAGCGGCGAGGCGGCGGCGCAGCGGGCGCTCCACCGGCGCCGCAGCCTGCCTGACCCCGGTGGTCTTGGCCATCGTTGTGGCCATGGGCTGGCTGCGCTTGCTGCCGTCCCGATAGATGGCCAGTGCCTTGAGACCCAGCTTCCAGCCGTCCATGTAGGCCTGCTCGACCTCCTCGACGGTGGAGCCGACCGGCATGTTGACGGTCTTGCTGATCGCGCCCGAGAGGAAGGGCTGGGTGGCGCTCATCATGCGCACGTGGCCCTGCCAGGCGATGGAGCGCGATCCGTTGGCGGGCTGGAAAGCGCAGTCGAAGACGGCGAGGTCTTCCTCGCGCAGGTGAGGCGCCCCTTCGACGGTGTCGTTGGCGTCGATGAAGGCGACGATGTCGTTGACGGCGGCGTCGCCGTAGCCGAGGCGCCGCAGCGCCCGCGGCACGGTCTGGTTGACGAGCTTGAGCATACCGCCGCCGACCAGCTTCTTGTACTTGACGAGCGCGATGTCCGGCTCGACGCCTGTGGTGTCGCAATCGAGCAGGAACCCGATGGTCCCGGTGGGGGCCAGGACGGTGGCCTGCGCGTTGCGATATCCGTGCTTGGCGCCGAGCTCGTGGGCTTCGTCCCAAGCCTGGCGGGCCGCGGCGATCATCTGCGTCTCGACATGCTCGTCGGGGATCCGATAGGCGGCCTCGCGATGCTTGCCGATGACGCGCAGCATGGGGGCGCGGTTCACGGCGTACCCGTTGAAGGGGCCGATCTCCTTGGCGATCCGCGCCGACTGCGCGTAGGCCTCGCCGGTGAGCATCGCCGTCACGCAGGCGGCCAGCTCGCGTCCCTGGGGACTGTCGTAGGGGGCCCCACGCGCCATCAACAGTGCGCCCAGATTGGCGTAGCCCAGGCCCAGCGGACGGAAGTCGTCGCTGTTGCGCGCGATCTTCGGCGTCGGATACTCGGCGAAGCCGACCAGGATCTCCTGCGCGGTGATCGTGATATGGATAGCGTGACGATATGCCTCGACGTCGAAGGTGCCGTCCTCGCGCAGGAAGTGAATGAGGTTGAGCGACGCCAGGTTACACGCGGTGTCGTCCAGGAACACGAACTCGGAGCACGGATTGCTGGCGTTGATCCGTCCGCTGTTCGAGGCGGTGTGCCAGTCGTTGATGGTGGTGTCGTACTGGATGCCGGGGTCGCCGCACTGCCACGCGCACTCGGCCATCGACCGCATCAGGTCGCGCGCGCGGGCCGTCTTGATGATGCGGTTGGGGTCGGTCACCGCGCGCAGGTGCCATTCCCGGTCCTCGACCACGGCGCGCATGAAGTCGTCGCTGACCCTTACTGAGTTGTTGCTGTTCTGGAAGAAGATCGACGAGTAGGCCTCACCGGTGAAGGCGCCGTCGTAGCCGGCGTCGATGAGCGCCCATGCCTTGCGCTCCTCGGTCACCTTGCAGGTGATGAAGTCCTCGATGTCGGGATGCTCGATGTTGAGGATCACCATCTTGGCGGCGCGCCGCGTGGTGCCGCCGCTCTTGATGACTCCCGCAAAGGCGTCGAACCCGCGCATGAAGCTGACCGGTCCGCTGGCGGTGCCACCGCCGGCGAGCTGCTCGACCGCGGAGCGGATGGGCGAGAGGTTGGTGCCCGTGCCGCTGCCGTACTTGAAGAGCATGCCCTCGGTGTGGGCCAGCGTGAGGATGCTGTCCATCGTGTCCTCGACGCTGTTGATGAAGCACGCCGAGGCCTGGGGGCGCGTGCCGGGCACCCCGATGTTGAACCACACCGGACTGTTGAACGCCATGCGCTGATGCAGGACCAGCCAGGTGAGCTCGTCCTGGAAGGCCTGGGCGTCGGCCTCAGTGGCGAAGTACGACCCCTCGCGCCCCCAGTTGGCGATGGTGTCGCAGACGCGTCCGATGACCTGCTTGACGCTGGTCTCGCGCCGGGGGGTGTCGAGCGGGCCCCTGAAGTACTTGCTGACCACCACGTTGGTGGCCATCTGCGACCAGGCGGCCGGGATCTCGCAGTTATTCTGCTCGAAGACCACCTCGCCCTTCTCGTTGCTGATGATCGCGCTGCGCCGCTCCCACTGCACCTCGTCGAAGGGGTGGACCCCGGCATGGGTGAAGCGCCGCTCGACGTGCAGCCCGCGCCCCTCCACGCGGACCGCGGCGCCCGGCGCGGCCGTCCGCCGGCGACCCCGGGCGCGAGAGCGGGCTGCGGCCGGCGCGGCGACGGGGTCGGTGGGGTCGGGGAGGGGGGCGGACTGGTCCACG
>DATDHG010000012.1:0-10277 GCA_036521675.1 Candidatus Dormiibacterota bacterium | reverse complement strand
CACGTAGGCGGCGGCCATGGACGTAACGGACCAGGTCACGAACGCCGTCCAGCACGGCGGCGCCGATCAGCTGCCGCACGGAATCGTGACCTTCCTGCTGACCACCGGTGCCCGGCTGGTGGGGCGGCTCCCCGGGCGTGTTGCAGCACGTGCACATCGACGTCGCGCCCGACGAGGCCGCCGCCGTACAGGGCTTCGAAAGCGGCCGATTCGACATGCTCGGCTCCTGGTACGACATGCGGCAATTCCCGAATATCGAACCCCCCTTTGAGGCGGCCTCGAGCCGCTGGAAGCCACTGATCACGACCTGTTGCGGCGTCGAATTCGTCGCGTTCAATCTGGCTGAAGGTCCATTCGCGGGACCCGGCGGCAAGCCCGGCCGGATTGCCTTCAGCCAGGCGATCGATCGAGTGGCGGTGGTGCGTGCCATTGACCATGTCCCTCAGCACGCCTATCTGACCGACCCCGCCACAGGCGGTCCCATCACAAAGGGAATGCGCGGCTATCTCGGGGACGGCCGTGATCCGTACGCGAAGGTGAACCCCACGGCGGCGCGCGCCCTCTACGCACAATGGGACCCGGACGGGTCGAAGGTGAAGGGCCTCGCCTTCACGTACAACCCGACTCCGATCAACGACGCAGAAGCGCGCGCGCTCCAAGCGCAATGGAAGGCGAATCTCGGTGTCGATGTTCAGCTCCAGCCCGTAGATCCACAGACGTTCTTCGACGGTCAGAGCAAGAACCTATACACGATGTTCCGGCAGGGCTTCGCTCGTACCTACAACGATCCAGAGGAGGCCCTTGACATCCTCTTCCGGCCTTCGTTTGGAGGCATCCCAGCCGGGGCGAGCTCACCGCAGCTCGATGCGCTCCTCACCACGGCGCGCCAGGATCGGCCAGAGCACGCTCTGGCCGACTATCTGCGAGCCGCTCAGATGGTGGTCGACGACGCCTTGGTGGCCACGCTCTTTTATCCGCAGCACTTCCTCGTCACTCAGCCCTACGTTGAGGGTGGTCGCGTCAAGCCCTTTGGAGACGGGTGGCAATGGACCGACCTGAGGATTCTCAAGCACTGAGGCGCCACGATCGCACCCGACCCGAGCCCACGATCGGCGCTCTCGCTCACGGGTGCGATGGCGCCGGCGGCGCGTCCGCAAGCTCGAAGAAGAGATCGTCGGGGTAGCACCAGTACCAGTCCTCTCCGGGCTCGTACGAGCGGATGATGGGGTGGCCGTCGGCTCGATAGTGACCGGTGGCGTGGCGGCCCGGCGAGTTGTCGCAGCATCCGACGTGCCCGCATGCTTGGCATACGCGCAGGTGGACCCAGTCGTGCCGGCCGGCCGCCATGCAGTCGACGCATCCTGTCGAGGACGGCGTGACATCCATGATCTGGTCCAGATGCTTGCAGGTCTCAGCCATCGGCGGCCCTCCAGGAGATGGTGATGTCAGCGCGTCGGTGGTGTGCCCGGGTGAGGCCGGGAGGGCGACGATGAGCCCGGCACCTCGCCATGCGTCAGGTCGCTGCTCCATCCCATGAGCGCGGCCGAAGCCTCGTAGGTGCTCTCGACGAACGCGAGGATGGCTGCTCTCGGGTCCGGCGCAGCTCGCACGGCAGCGTAGGGCAGCAGGAACTCGCCGATCTCCGCGCTCCAGTGGGCTCCCGAGGGCCGGATCGACACGTGCTCGACGCCGTCAGGCTTGGGGTACCCGTAGGCGAAGAAGGCGGCGTGAGGAAAGCGCTCGTCCCCGGGCCACCACCCGGCGCAGATCTGTTCGGCGTCTCCGCCGAAGCGAGCGATGATCCCGGCATCCGCCGGCGGGGTGGCCGGCCGGCCGGAGAAGCGGGTGAGCGCAAGGTCGAAGCTGCCCCAGAAGAACTGGACTGGCGTGGTCCTGCCGCGGAAGGCGGCCCGATGCTGCTTGAGGACCACGTCGACCATCGAGAGGACGCGCCAGAAACGATGCGCATGCGCCGGGTTGTACGTCAGGTGGCGGCGGTCCTCCGGGAATGCGATGGGGTCCGGCACCTCCGACGGGACGGGGGAGATCGTCACGTCCACCCGCAGGCGCGCCAGCGCCCCCACCACGTCCTGGTAGAAATCGGCGACGGGGCCCCCGAGCAGGCGGCGCTCGACGTCGCCGTCGCTGCTGCGGAGCACCAGGACGTGATCGATGAGGTCGAACTCGGCATCGACGGTCCGCAGCCCGACGGGGATCGGCGACGTGGTCAGGCCGCGCGACGTCAGATACAGGGGAACGTTGGCCCACCCCGGCTCGAACGGGCTGAGCGCGAGGCGGATCTTGCCGATCACCTGCGTGTACATGTGCAGCGTGGCGCGGGTTTCGCGCCAGTCATCGTAGGGCAGAGCCGGCCAGTCGTTCATGCTCGTCCACCACGGCGGTCAGAGGATCACGGACACCCCGGGGACCGTCTCGGTCACGCCATTCGCCGTGTCGACCACGACGACGTCCGTCCACTGTATTTTGTCGTACTCGTTCCTCTGCCCGGGCGGGCACGGGGTCTGGAGCGCCGGCGGCTCCACGTGCTGCGAACCCTTGGCCTCGCCACCGGCATCGGCCGTGAGCGTCAACGTCGTGGAGCCGGTGCCGGTCTGGGTGGCAGCGCCTGGGGCTCCTGCGGATGTCAGCCAGGCCCACCAATTGCGCGTGGGCGACAGGCCGAACGAGCTGTAAGGCCCGCTGACCTGATCACACCGAACGGGTGGCCGTCAGCCGGTCTGGCGGAGGGCCTCGTCGCGAAGGTTGTCGATGGCTGCGACGGCGGCCACGTCGAGCGCCTGAAGAGCGAGCCGGACGTCGCCAATCGGCACCTCGAGGGCGGCCTCCAGCGGGCCGACTGCCGCATTCCAGGCGACCGATGCTCGACGTTGCGCCTGTTCCCCGTCCGCGGTGAGCCCGACCTGGTACGACCGGCTGTCCCGCGGGGTGGGGGTTCGGGCCAGGTGGCCGCGCTCGGTCATCGTGCGCAGGTAGTCCAGCACGGTGGTCAGCGGCGTGGCCAGCTGCGTCGCCATCTCCGTGGGAGTGAGCCGGCCCGCCTCGAAGAGCACGCTGTAGACGGCGTACTCGTCGGGTCGCAGGCCGGTGCCTGCCAGCGTGTGGTTGAGCAGCGCGCGCAGCCGCTGGTTGAGGACGAAAACGTCGAACAGCAGGGAGATGCGGCGATTGGGCTGGCGGTGCGGCATGGCGGCGAAGCGGCCGGCGTTTCGGGGATACGGCATATCGACAGATGATACGGCTCCGTGCTACATAGCACGGATCCGTTGTAAATGGGTGGAGGCGAGGGAACGATGGCAGGTCGATGCGGCGAAGCGGTTCTCGTGGCCTGCGTCATCGCGGCCTGCGGGAGCGGGGGCGGAACCCCGGCGACAGCGGGGCGATCCACTCCGGTGTCGCCGCCCGTGGCGACGACGCCAGCCCCAGCGGCGGCGCCGCGGACGACGCAGCCCGGATTGACGACGCTGCTCCCCGCCGTGTTCCCCTACGCGGGGAGCTACCGGACGGCGGCCGGCGGGACCATGGTGGTGACCCTGCAGGGCTGGCTGATCGATCTTGGCAGTGGAAGCGTGTCTGCGTTGAGCGAGACCGGGGATCCCGCGCTCTTCCTGCTCAGTCCAGGATTCGGGGGAACCCCAGCCGATGGCACGGTTCGCTTCACCGCGGCCTCGGCAGGGGCCGGCGACCGTCTCGAGCAGGATGGCGAGGGCGGCGGGAGGGTGTCGGCAACCCGGCTTCCCGTGACGCGGCATGACGTGCGTATCCAGAGCGGCGACGCCTCTCTGGCAGGGACGGTCGTCGAGCCGGCGGTTCCAGGTCCACGACCGGGGGTCGTGATCACCCACGGCTCCGGACGGCAGGTGCGCCAGGACGCCGACCTGTTCACGAACCTGTTCGCCAGCCTCGGGTTCACGGTGCTCACCTACGACAAGCGCGGCACCGGCGACTCGGGTGGAGCCTACCCCGGCGAGCGCGCCACCGACGGCAACCTCAACGCCTATGCAGCCGACCTCGTGGCGGTCACGCGGTACCTCCGCGGCGTGCCGGGCGTCGCCGGCTCACGCGTCGGCGTGTACGGGGGAAGCCAGGCCGGATGGGTGATCCCCCTCGCCGCGCAGGAACTTCCCTGGCTCGGGTTTGCGGTGGTGGCCGTGGGGCCCGCGGTGACGGTCTCGCAGCAGGAGCTCTACGCAACCATGAGCGGGAACGGTGCCTTCGTCCCCGCGGCAAGCGACGACCAGATCGACGCCGACGTTCGTGCCGCGATCGGCGGATTCGACCCCACCCCGTCGCTCCGCCGGCTCACCGCACCGGCGCTGTGGCTTCTGGGTGGACGCGACCTGCATGTGCCGACCCGCGTATCGGCCGCCAACCTGGCGGCGCTGCGGCGGCCGAACCTCACCGTCCACGTGTCGCCGGAGGCGGACCACGCACTGCTGGCGACCGCCCACGGGCTCGACGCAGAGGATGCGATGGCGACCAGGTTCGCGCCGGATGCGCTCGCCGCCATTGAGGCCTGGGTCCGGGACGTTGGATTGGTGCGGTGAAGCCGCCCGTCAAACCACATCCAAGAGCCGCTGCTGAATTCGAGTCAGCGGGATGGTGGAGCCAGGGGGGCTCGAACCCCCGACCTCTTGCATGCCATGCAAGCGCTCTCCCAGCTGAGCTATGGCCCCGGTGGAACCAGCATGGTATCCGCAGTCGCCGGAGCCGAGACGGCCCGCCCGCCTGCCCCGGAAACTCAGCAGGGCCGCGGCAGTCTGCGACTCGATATCCAATGGTGTGTCTCTGGCGAATTTGCCAGTCGTGGCGTCGATCAACGATGATCGACCGGGATTGCGGACGCGCTTGTAACGCGCTCCGCGGGGTCGCCGTTTTGCCATCGGAGCTTGCCCATGGTTCGCACTCGCCGGTCAGCCGATGCCTCCAACCCCCGCCGTGGGCGAGGCGTGCGAGCAGGGTCGGACGGCCTGCTCGAGACGGCGGAGCGGATGGTCGGACAGATCGAGGCGCTGGTCGAGGAGATCGCACAGCTGCGTCGTGACAACGAGGCGCTGCAAGGCGAGCTGCGTGACGCCGTGTCGCTACTGGAGCAAGCGTCGAGCGCCCTCGGGGGCGGCGCACCGGGGGGACGCCGCCGGCGCGGGCGCTCGGCCACCGCGGCGCGGGGCAGGGCGGCCAAGCGGGCGGCGCCCACGCCCCGGGCGGCGCGCGGGCGCCCAGCTGGGCGGACGCGGGCGACCCCCGCATCGGTGACCCCGGACGTGGTCCGGGGCGCCATCGGCAAGCTCGGCGTGGCCACGGCGGCGGAGATCGCCGCCGAGATCAGCCGTCATGCTGGGGCCAAGGTGAACGGCCGGGCCATCAGGTTCCTTGCCGAGCAGGCTGGGGCCCAGATCGAGGTGGTCGACGGCCAGAGGCGCTACCGGCTCTAGCTCGCCCCCCGCGACCTCCGGTCGACGCGCGGCGCCAATCCGCCCTCCCTGTGAGTCCCACAGATCAGTGGATATACTCGCATGTATGCGAACAGACATTCGCCACCTCCGCGTCCTGGCGGTCGTCGTCGTGCTGGGCGCTGCGCTGCTGCTGGTCGGTGGGGTGGCGGCCTGGCGCCAGTTGCGCACGGCCCCAGCGACGTCGTCGGCCCCGGTGCCGCTGAACGCGGCCATCGATCCACCCGCTCCGCCGGAGCTCCTCGTCTTCGTCAGCGGGGCAGTCGTCCAGCCCGGGCTCTACCGGCTCTCGAGCGCTGCCCGGATCGCCGACGCGATCGCGGCCGCCGGAGGCTTCACCGCGGACGCCGATCCCGGGAAGCTCCCCAACATGGCCGCCCGGGTCCACGACGGCAAACAGGTCAACGTGCCGTTCCGTCGCGGCGCCAGCGGGTCGAGCGGCTCCACCAGCATTCCGCTGGCAGACCGGGTCGACGTCAACGCTGCCGGAGTTGATGAGCTGCGCGCGGTGCCGGGAATGCCGCTGGGGGTCCCCGAGGCCATCGTCGACACGCGCACCAACTTCGGGCCGTTCTCCACGGTCAGCCAGCTCAAGGCTGACCTCGGGCTGGACAGCGTCACCTTCGCCGCGGTGCGTCCCTTCCTGCGCGCGGGAAATTCGACGCGGTGAGCCGGCTGCTCCCACCGACGCACGGCTCGCGGGTGCTCGCGGCGCTCGCCGCCACGCTCGCTGCGGGAGTGATCATCGGCGCTCGGACGCCGCAACCGCGCGGGCCGCTTGCCGTTGTGATCGGCGCAGGCCTGGGTCTGGTGACGCTCGCGTTGTGCCGCCGATCGCGACGGGTCGCGGTGATCGGGGGCGCCCTTGTGCTTGGAGCAGCCGGCGCGCTGCGCGGGGTGAGCGCGGTGCCCGCGCATGCGCACCCCGCGACGGGGGCCACCATCATCCGCGGCAGCGTGCGCGACATCCCCGTCCCGCATGGAGGCGAGACCGTGGTGGTGCTGGACGTCGATGCGCTCGCGCCGCCGTCCCCGGGCATCGCCTCGGTCGCGCTGGCGATTCCGGGGCGGACCGATCTCCTCCCGGGCGACCGCGTCGAGGTCCAGGCGACCGGGTTGCGCTCCCCGGGCGGCCGGCCCGGGCCGCTGTCCGCGGCGGTCCTCGATCGGGGGGGTGTCGATGCGGTGGCGGTCTCTCCGCGGGTCACCGTCACCGCGCGGGGCAGCGCGTCGCTCTCCCGCGAGGTGGCTCATGCGCGCGCGGGCATCACGTCGACGCTGCAAGCCTCGGTCGCCGAGCCCCAGGCAACGCTGGTCGGCGCCGTTGCTTTCGGCATCCGCGGCCGCCTGCCCACCGCCCTCGATAACGACCTGCGCGACTCCGGCCTGTTTCACCTCGTCGCCACCAGCGGCCTGAAGGTCGCCATCGTCGCCGGGCTCATGGCCCGCCTGCTTGCCCTGATGGTTCTCGGCCCACGAATCCGGTTGGCGAGCACGCTCGCCGTCGTGGGGTCGTACGTCGTCCTGGCGGGCGGCGGCGCGGCGGCGACGCGGAGCGCGCTGATGGGCGGCGTCACGCTCAGCCTGGCCGGCACCGGCCGTCGGGCCGAGCCCCTCCCGCTCCTGGCCCTGGTGGCCGCCCTCCTGCTCGTTGTCGACCCTCGGGTCGCCGGCGATGCGGGCTTCCAGCTCACCTTTCTCGGCACTCTGGGGATCGTCGCGCTGGCCGCACCGATCGCCGGTCACATCCCCGGTCCACGGCTGCTCGTCGAGCCCTTCGCGGTCACCCTGGCCGCCCAGGCGGCAACGGTCCCGGTCATGGCCGCCACCTTCGGGGGCGTCAGCCTGGTCGGGCCGATCGCCAACGCGCTGGCGGTTCCGCTCGTGCCGCCCCTCCTGGCGCTCGCCACCCTCGGCGTGGCCTTGTCCACCATTGCACCGTGGTTGGGCTGGCCGGCCCTGCAGGGGGCGGGATTGCTGGGGTGGGGGATCGCCCAGGTGGCCCACCTCGCGGCGGCCGTCCCTGGTGCCGCGGTCCATGTCGCGGAGTGGCCCGCAGTCTGGACCGCCGCGGAGGCCGTCCTCGTGTCCGCCCTCGTGCTCGGACACCGGCTGTGGCGGGGTCCCCGCCCCGCCGCCTCTGACCCTCCGCCGGCGGCGCGGAGCCGGCCGCGGCTGGCCGGCGATCGCCCACGACGGTTGGCCCTCGCCGGCGCCGTCCTCGTCGGCCTGTCCAGCGCGGGCGCGCTGGCGGCGGGCGCGGCTCGTCCCGACGGAAGGCTCCACGTCTCCGTGCTGGCGAGCGGCTCCGGACCGGCCGTGCTCGTGCGCACGTCGTTGGGCGGCCTTGCCCTCGTCGATGCCGGCGCTGATCCGCAGCAGCTTCTCGTGGCCCTCGGCGCCGCGGTCCCGCTGTTCACCCGCACCCTCGACGAGGTGATCCTGACCGGCGGCGAGCGCGGCGCCATCGGCGGCCTCGCCGACCTCGCCGCCCACTTCGGCGTTGCCCATGTCGTCGTGCCCGACGCGGATCTCGGGACAGCGGGCCGCGCGGTCGTGCTGGCGCTGCGGGAGGCCGGGGCTGAGGTGGATGTCGTCCCGCTCGGCAGCGCCTGGCAATGGTCAGGCGCTGCGTGGCGATGCATTCCAGCCGGAGCTCAGGACGGTGGCGCCAGCGCCCAGGCGCTCTGCGCGCTCCAGGTCCGCGACGGCGATGCAGGCGCATTGCTGCTCGGCGACCTGGCTCCACCGGCTCAGGAGGAGGTGGTCGCAGGCGCTGGGGATGGACTGCGCAGCGACCTGGTGGTGGCGCCGCCGACCGGCCTGCTCGCCCCCACGTTGCTGACGTCCGCCGGCGCCCATCTGCTGGCGATCCCGGGGACGCGCACGCTGCGGTCAAGCGTGGCCACCGCGTATCCAGGGGTGGCGGTGCGCGGCACCGGCTCCGACGGGACCGTCGGTTACGCGACGGGCGTCTCCGGAGCGCTAGAGCCGGCGTGACCGCCACGGGGATAATCACGGCGATGGCGATGAGCGCGGGCGACGACACCCTGCTCGCCGCGCTCCAGCGGCAGTTCGGCCATCCCGCTTTCCGCCCCGGGCAACGCGACGTGGTCGAGGCGGTGCGGAGCGGTGCTGATTGCGTGGTGGTGATGCCGACGGGCGGCGGCAAATCCCTCTGCTACCAGCTGCCCGCCGTGCTGGATGAGGCGCCGACGGTGGTGGTCTCACCGCTCATCGCGCTGATGAAGGATCAGGTGGACGCGCTGTTGGCGCGCGGCCTGGCCGCGGCCGCCCTCCATTCCAACCTCGACCCCGCATGGCAGCGGCGCGTGGAGGCCGGCTACGCTGAGGGTCACGTGCGCCTGCTCTACGTCGCCCCCGAGCGGCTCACCAGGCCCGACCTGCGCGCCCTGCTGCTGGCGCGACGGCCGCGCCGCATCGTCGTCGACGAGGCCCATTGCATCAGTGAGTGGGGCCACGACTTCCGCCGCGACTACCTGCGTATCGGCGACGTCGCCGATGCCCTTCGTCCCGTCCAGTTGGTCGCTTGCACGGCGACCGCAACCCCGACGGTTCGCGACGACATCGCCGCCCGCCTGGGGATGCGGACGCCGCAGGTCTTCGTGCACGGATTCGCCCGACCCTCGCTGTTCCTGGCAGTCGAACGGGTCCGCGACGAGGCCGAGAAGCTGGCGCGTCTTGACGATCTCATCAACCCCGGCGACGGCCATGCGATCGTCTACGCGGGGACTCGGGCTCGCGCCGCGTCGGTCGCGGAACGCCTCGGCCGGCGCGGGCCCGCGATGCTCTATCACGCCGACATCGGACCGGCGGAGCGGGCTCGGGCCCAGGAGCGCTTCGCTGCCGGCGAGGTGCGCGTCGCCGTCGCCACCAGCGCTTTCGGCATGGGAGTGGACGTCGCGACGGTGCGCCAGGTCGTTCATCTCGCCCTCCCGGCCTCTTTCGAGGAGTACTACCAGCAGGCCGGTCGCGCGGGTCGCGACGGGCTGCCGGCGCGCTGCGTGGTCATCTACGGACCCGGCGACCGCCGCCTGCCCGAGTTCTTCATCGAGGCCGCCCATCCGGACGCCCGCGTGCTCGCCGGTGTGGTCCGGTCGCTGCGCAACCAGGGTGCTGACCCCGGGGCATGGCGCCTCGTCCAGGCGCGCCACCCCAGCGTCGCCGGCCTGAGTGACGCCGCCGGGGACGCCGCTCGCGAGATCCTCCGCGACGCCCAGGTTATCGACACCGATGGCCAGATCGTTGACGTGGACGCCGACCGCCTCCCCGTCGACCATGGCCGCATCGCCGCGCACCGCAGGGTGGCCTACGAGCGCTTCGCGCGGCTGGTCGACTATCTGGGGGCCACGCGCTGCCGGCATCGGGCCATCCTCGACCATTTCGGTGAGACTGGCGGCGGCGACCGCTGCGGCGATGCGTGCGACGTGTGCGCGCCTTCGAGCCGCGTGTCGCAGGCCACCGCCGACGCGGTGGTCGTCCGGAAGGCGCTCAGCGCCGTCGCCCGACTGAATGGGCGCTTCGGTCTCACCCGGGTCGCCGCCGTGCTGGCGGGCTCGCGCCGGCGCGCCGTGGCCGACATGCCCGGGCTGAGCGACCTTCCCACCTTCGCCGCGCTGGGGGAGTGGCGTGAGGCGGACGTCGTGGAACTCCTGCGCGCCTTGGTGGACGCGGGAGCCATCCGGCAGGGGCCACCGCCGATGCCGACTGTGTCGCTGACACCGCTGGGGCTGGAAGCCATGCGCGGGGAGCTCGAGCTGAGCGTCCCGGATCCCCGAGCCGCCC
>DATDHG010000011.1:0-2540 GCA_036521675.1 Candidatus Dormiibacterota bacterium | reverse complement strand
TGCGCAAGCTCGGTCCGGCGCCGGAGGCATAGATGCAGATCACCGCCGCCGTCACCGAGGCCAAGGGCGCCCCCTTTGCGGTGCAGCCGGTGGAGCTGGGCGACCTCCGCGACGACGAGGTGCTCGTACGGGTCGCGGCCGTCGGCATCTGTCACACCGACCTGATCGTTCGCGACCAGTGGATACCGGTGCCGCTCCCGGCTGTGCTCGGTCACGAGGGTGCTGGGATCGTCGAACGGGTGGGGGCCAGCGTCAGCGACTGTGCCCCGGGCGACCGGGTCGCCATGAGCTTTCACTCCTGCGGACGTTGCCACACCTGCCGCAGCGGTAGACCCGCCTACTGCATGCAGTTCTTCGAGCACAACTTCGCCGCCTCACGCCCGGGCGACGCGTCCAGCGTGCTGTCCCGCAACGGGCAACCCCTGCACGCCCATTTCTTCGGGCAGTCGAGTTTCGCCACCCATGCCGTTGCCAGCGAGCGCAACATCGTCCGGATCGACGGCGACATTCCGCTGGACATCGCCGCTCCGTTCGGCTGCGGAATCCAGACCGGCGCCGGCGCGGTGCTCAACGTGGTTCGCCCCGCGGTGGGGAGCAGCATCGCCATCTTCGGCACGGGCGCGGTCGGACTCGCCGCGGTGCTCGCGGCGGTGGTGGCCGGCTGCACGACGATCATCGGGATCGACCGCAGCGCGACGCGGCTCCGGCTGGCCAGGGAGCTGGGCGCGACGGACACCGTGGATGTCGCCTCAGGGGACGCCGGGCAGGCCGTCGTCGGGCTGACCGGCGGCGGCGTCGACAACAGCCTCGAGACCACGGGGTCGCCCGCCGTGTTCCGGCAGGCCGTCGACTGCCTGGCACCGACGGGGACCTGCGGGCTGATCGGTGCGGCCGCCCTCGGAACCGAGGTCGCATTCGACATGACCACGATCCTGGTCGGCGGGCGCGTCGTGCGCGGGATCGTCGAGGGGGACAGCGTGCCGCAGCTCTTCCTCCCCATGCTCGTGCGGCTCTGGGAAGCCGGCCGCTTCCCGATCGACCGGCTCATGCGCTGGTACGACCTGGATCAGATCGATGAGGCCGCCCACGACGCCGAGGCGGGTCGCGTCATCAAGCCGGTCCTCCGCGTCACGTGACCATCGGAATCCCCAACGGAGGAAGCCACAATGAGCGCCCAGACAGTTGAGCCCGGCATCCGCACCTGCCGGCTGTCCATCGGCGGGGAGTGGCTTGACGCCGCTGACGGCCGGACCTATGAGGATCGTGATCCATACACCGGCGAGGTGGTGGCGCACGTGCCCGCGGGGTCGCGCGCGGACGCGCGCAGGGCCGTCGACGCGGCGGCGGGCGCCCTCCCGCAGTGGGCGAAGTCGGCACCCGGCGAACGTCAGCGCGTCTTTCTCCGCGCCGCTGACATCCTCGACGGACGCACCGAGGAGGTCGTCACCTGGCTGGCGCGCGAAACCGGCTGCAGCTTCGGGTTCGGCATGTTCCAGATGGGCTTCACAGCCGGGCTGCTCCGCCAGGCGGCGGGAGCCGCCTACGCTCCCCTGGGCCAGATCCTGCCCTCCGATCTGCCGGGTGCCTTCGCGATGGGCGTACGGCGTCCCGCCGGCGTGGTCGGAGCCATCGCGCCCTGGAACGCCGCGCTGATCCTCTCGGCGCGTGCGCTCGCGGCGCCCCTGGTCTTCGGCAACACCGTGGTCCTCAAGCCCTCCGAGGAGTCGCCCTGGGTGGGTGGTCTGCTCTGGGCTGAGATATTCGCGGAGGCAGGGCTGCCCAGCGGGGTGTTGAACGTCGCGACCCACGCCCCCGGGGAGGCGGCGCCGATCGGCGACGAGCTGGTCGAGAACCCGCAGGTCCGGCGACTGAATTTCACCGGTTCCACTGCCACAGGACGAAAGCTTGCCGAGGCCGCCGGGCGGCACCTGAAGCGAGTTGTTCTCGAGCTGGGTGGCCAGAACCCGCTCATCGTCCTGGCCGACGCCGACCTCGAGTACGCCGTCGACGCGTCGGCGTTCGGCGCCTACCTTCACCAGGGGCAGATCTGCATGTCGGCGCGGCGCATCATCGTGGAGCGACCGATCGCCGCTGCCTTCATCGACCGGCTGACGCGCAAGACCGCCGGGCTCAAGCTGGGCGATCCGCGGGAGCCCGACACCATCATCGGTCCGCTCATCAACGCTGCGGCGGTCGCGACCGTCAAGCGCAGAGTCGACGAGGCCGTCGCCCGGGGCGGGCGCGTGCTCGCCGGTGGCAACGCCGTGGGCCCGTGCTTCCAGGCCACGCTGCTCATCGACGTGCCCGCCGATGCCGAGCTGGCGCGGACGGAGACCTTCGGGCCAGTGGCCACCCTGGAGGTGGTCGAGAGCGCGGAGGAGGCGGTCATGCGCGCGAACGCCACGAGCTATGGCCTGGCTGCGGGCATCCTGACCGCCGACGCGGATCGCGGGCTGGCCCTCGCCGACCGGATGGAATCCGGCATCGTGCACATCAACGACCAGCCCGTGCACGACGAGCCGCAGATGCCCTTCGGAGGC
>DATDHG010000010.1:0-9297 GCA_036521675.1 Candidatus Dormiibacterota bacterium | reverse complement strand
GGATCCCCGGCTGCGCATCGCCCTGGCCGAGCTGGCCTTCGGCGACTGGACGCTGACCAACGTCTACAGCTTCGTGTACGAGGCGGCCATGGACGCCGAGCCCGACGGGCGCGACCTCGCCAACGTCATCACCCACACCGACTACGCGGCTTCGCTGCTCCTGGCCATCGACGAGGCCTGACGCGGCGGCTACTCGCTGGGCGCCCTGGTGCTGCGCGAGCGCTTGGCGGGAGCGGGGGCATCTGCCGCTGCATCGGCAGCCTCGTCGGGCGCCTCCGGGCCGGCGGTGAGGGCGCGCGGCTCCGAGACCGCGACTGTCGGGGTGGTCCCGCCCGGGGGCAATCCCAGGCTCTGGCGGATCTCCTCCAGGCGGGCGTCGCCCTTGGACTCGAGCATGGTCTGCTGGACCTCGAGCATGCGAACGTCGACAGAGCCCTGGGCGAGGTCCGCGCCCGCGAGCGCCTTGGCGTAGCGCGCCTCGATCTTGGTGCGCACCTCGTCGAGGGTGGGGGTGTCGCTCGACAGCGTGTCCAGGCTGCTCGCGGACATCTGCCGCATGGCGGCGGTCATGCGCTCCTGCATCTTGGCCTGCTCGAGCTGGCTGAGCAGGCGGGAGCGTTCGGCGACCTTCTCCTGGAGCAGCCCGCGGTTCTGCTCCACGGCGCTGCGCGCCTTCGCTGCGGCCACCAGCGCGGTGTCGTGGAGGCCCTTCATCTCCTCCATGCGCTGCTCCGCTGAGGCGAGGTTGGTGGCGAAGGCGCGGGCGGTCTGCTCGAACTCGGCGGCCCGCTTGGGGTCGCCGTCGCGGGCGGCCTGGTCCTCGAGGCGGAGCGCCTGGGCGGTCGAGGCCTTGAGCTTCTCGACGTCGTCGATGGCGCGGCCGAGCTGGATCTGCAGCTGATGCTGGTTGGAGATCACCGCTGCGGCCTGCTCGGTGAGCAGCTGGTGCTGCTTCTTGGCCTCCTCGATGGCCTGCTCGAGCTGCACCTGCGGGTCGGCCCGCTCCTCCTGGCGCTGGCGCATGCGCGCGGTCATGTACTTCCAACGCCGCCGCATCGCCGCGATCATGCCGTTGCCTCCTTCGGATCCGGAAGTCTGATCCTAACCGTGCGGTGCTATCGCCGGCGGGCCCGGGAGGTTCAGTGATGCCCGGCGACGGCAGCCGGCTCCGCCGCCGCCTCCGCCGCCACCTCGTCGGGCGCAGCCGGCAGCTTCTTGCCGGGATTGAGCAGGCCGTGCGGGTCCAGCTCCGCCTTGAGGCGGCGCATGAGCGCGAGCGTGTCATCGCCGAGCTGGCGCTCGGCCACCGCCAGCTTGGCCAGCCCGATGCCGTGCTCCCCGGTGACCGTCCCGCCCAGCTCGAGCACGGCCTCGGAGAGCTCGCGGGCCGCCGCCTCTCCGCGCTCGCGGTCGCCGGGGCGCCGCGGGTCGACCAGGTAGGTGGCGTGCACCACCGCGTCGGCGAGATGGCCGAACGTGACCACGCGCAACCCGCGCCGCTCCCCTGCGCGCCGTGCCGCCTCGATCGCAGCGGCCACCGCGTGGCGGGGCACGCAGATGTCCTCGTTGACCTTGCCGATCATGATGAGCGCCACCGCCGCCGAGATCGACTTGCGGGCCTTCCACAGCCGGCTCGCGGCGGCCGGGTCGGCGGCGACGTCGATGCGCTGGGCTCGCGCGCCCTCGAAAGCGGCCCGCACCACCTCCGTCTCATGAGCTACAGCGGCCGGCTCACCGTCCACCTCGGCGATGACCAGGGCGCCTGTGCCCGGGGCCACCGGGTCGACATCCGGGGTGGCGGCCACCGCGTCCAGGGCAGGTCCGTCGAGGAGCTCCAACGCCGACGGGACCACCCCGGCGGCGCTGATCCGCTGCGCCGCCTCGGCGGCGTGGGCGACCTCGGCGAACGTGGCCGAGATCGTGGCCCGCGCCGCTGGGGCCGCGATGAGCCGCAGCAAGGCCTCGGTGATCACCGCCAGGGTCCCCTCGGAGCCGCAGAGCAGGCGCAGCAGCAGGGTGCCATCGCCGCCGGTCTCGCCCAGGCGGACGGTCCGGCCGTCCGCCAGCACGGCGGCGGCACCAGCGAGATAGTCAGCGGTGGTCCCGTACTTGAAGGCTCGCGGACCGCTCGCGCAACACGCGATGTTGCCGCCGATCGTGGCGGTGGTCGCCGAGCCGGGGTCGGGTGGATACAGCAAGTGCACAGCGGCGGCGTGGCGATGCACGGTGGCGGTGACCACGCCCGCCTGCGCCGCGATCCGCATCGCCTCGGGCTCGACGCCCAGCACCCGGTTCAGCCGCGTCAGGTTGAGGATCACCCCGTCGCCGGCGACCGCCCCGCCCGAGTAGCCGGTGCCCGCGCCGCGCGGGACGACGGCGACCGCGTGGTGGGCGCAGACGCGCATCACGTCGGCCACCTCCTCGGTGGAGGCGGGGAACACGACCGCATCGGGCACCGCGCGCAGCCCGGCCGCACCGTAGCTGTCGAACGCGTAGGCGGCGAGGTCCGCGTCGCGGGTCAGGACGTGGCTGGGCCCGACCTGGGCGGCGAGATCGCGGACGAGCTTGGCGGAAGCCGGCATCGCGCGAGATGGTAGCCGTCGATCCGCGCAGCCGGCCCGGGCTCGGGCCGCGGCGCCACTCTCCGTACAATCGAAGGCGATGTCCCACAACGGCGTCGCCGACCGCGTGCGCGACCGCCTGCGCACGGTCATGGAGCCCGAGCTCCATCGCGACCTCATCACGCTCGACATGGTCAAGGACCTGCGCGTCGAGGGTGGCATCGCGCACATGCGCGTGGTCCTCACCACCCCCGCGTGTCCCCTCAAGGACCGCATCAAGCGCGACATCGAAGCCGCGGTGGTGGGCAGCGTCTCGGGGGTGAGCGCGGTCGCCGTGGAGTGGGACAGCAACGTCACCTCGCAGCGCGGCATCCCCGGCCGCCAGGCCGTTCCCGGGGTGCGCAACGTTGTCGCGGTGAGCGCCGGCAAGGGCGGCGTGGGCAAGACCACCGTCGCCGTCAACGTCGCCATCGCGCTGCACGGTGCGGGCGCTCGCGTGGGCCTTGTGGATGCCGACGTCTATGGCCCCAACGTCCCCATCATGCTCGGGCTGGCAGATCAGCGCCCCACCGGGTCTGGGCAGCGCATCAACCCGCTGAGCGCCTATGGGATCGAGGCCATCTCACTGGGCAACCTGGTCGACACCGACCAGCCGATGATGTGGCGCGGTCCGATGGCCTCGAGCGCGATGCGCCAGCTCTTCTACGATGTCAACTGGGGCGAGCTCGACTACCTGGTCGTGGACCTCCCGCCGGGGACGGGGGACGCCCAGTTGACCCTGGCCCAGTCCTTCCCGCTCACCGGCGCAGTGATCGTCACCACTCCGCAGGACGTCTCGATCGCGGACGTCAGCCGGGGCATCAAGATGTTCCGCACCCTCAAGGTGCCGATCCTGGGCGTGGTGGAGAACATGAGCGGCTTCGTGTGCGGCCACTGCGGAGGACGCACCGACGTGTTCGGCACCGGCGGCGGCCGTGAGCTCGCCGAGCGCTACCGGTTGCCCTTCCTCGGGGAGATCCCGCTCGACCCGCGCATCCGCACCGGCGGCGGCGACGGCCAGCCGTTGATGGCGGCCGCGCCGGACAGCCCGGTGGGACGGACTTTCCGCGAGGTCGCCCAGTACATCGCCGCCGAGGTGAGCAAGGAGAACTTCCGGGCCATGTCGGGACCGGTGCTCCCCTCCGGCCCCCGCATCCAGCTCAGCTAGACGCCGTGTCGCGGTGACGGCGACCGCACCCCTGCAGCCCGTCGCCGGTCCCGGCGAGGTCCGCCGGGCCGATGGCCCGCCAGAGGCAGCGCCGCGCAGCGAAACGCCACCCCGCCACCCGCGCGCGCTGCGCCTCGCGCTGCTGCTCGGCGCCGTGGTGGCGCTGGCCGACGCCACCATCGTCGCGGTGGCCCTGGCGCCCTTGAGCCGCCACTTCGACCAACCCCTGGCCGCGGTGGAGCCGGTGCTCACCGTCTACCTGGTCACGGTGACCGCCACCCTCCCGCTGCTGGGACGCGTGGGGGACCGGTTCGGGCGCCGGGAGGTGTACATCGCGGGCTTCGGGGTCTTTGCGGCCGGCTCGGTGGGGGCAGCGCTGGCTCCCACCTTCGGGGCGCTGCTGGCGGCCCGGGCGGTCCAGGCGGTCGGTGGGGGCATGCTCACCAGCGGCAGCCTGGCCCTCATGGCGCAGTGGTCGCCGCGGCGCAGCGCCGGGCGGGCCATCGCCCTGCTGGTGATCGCCCAGGCAGTGGCCGGGCTGCTGGCCCCGCCGCTGGGGGGTGCGCTGGTGGCCGCATGGGACTGGCAGGCGGTGTTCTGGGCGAGCGTACCCCTGGCCCTGGCGGGGGCGGCGCTGACGGTCTGGGCGGTGCCATCGACACCCGCCGGCGCGCCCGGTGGACGGCTTGACGGATTAGGGGCGGTGGGCGTCGGGATGCTGCTCCTCGGGCTCGGCTCGGGGCTGGCCGGACTGGCGGGTGACCCGATCGCGGGGCTACCGGCCTGGGCGTGGCTGACGGTCGCCGCGGCCGGAGCCGGGCTGCTGCTCGCGGTCGAGCCGCGGGTCGTCCATCCCATCGTCGATCGCCGCCTGCTGGGTGGCCCGTTCGGCAGGGCGGCCGCGGCCACCTTCCTGAGCACCGGCTCGCTGACGACCTGCTTCGCGCTGCTGCCCTTCTGGCTGGAAACCGCCCATGGGGCCAGCGCCGCGCTGGCGGGAATGGCCTTCGTGCCGATCGGGGTGGGGATCGCCGCAACCTCGCGTCGCGCCGGCCAGCTCGGCGACCAGGGGCGGACCCGCGAGGTCACCGTGGCAGGCATGCTGGTGGCGGCGACGGGGCTGGGCCTCGCTGCGCTGGCGGGGCTGGCCGGCGCCTGGTGGTTGTTGGGCGCGGGCCTCTTCGTGCTCGGCCTGGGCAACGGGCTCTTCTCGTCTCCCAACACCGCGGCGGCCATGCACGTGGCGCCGCGAAGCGGGCTGGGCGGCGCCGCCGGCCTGCTTTCCACGGCTCGCAATGCCGGGGTGATCTGCGGCCTGGGGCTGGCCGGGGCGGCCTACACCGCCGCCACGCGGGGAGGCTCGACCGCCCGCGCCGACGCTGTGGCGGCGGCGATCTTCACAGTGGCGGCGGCCGTCTGTCTGCTGGTCGCGTTGATTGCCGCGGGCACGTACCGGGCGCTCCCGGCGCCGGCTCGGTCCGCTCCCGCCCAGGCGGGGTGAGCGCCGCCTCCGCGGCCGGTCTGCCGCGCACGGTGGTGGCGGTGTCCGGCTCGAGCGCGGCGACCGCGGACGAGCAGGCGCTCGCCGAGGAGGCGGGCCGTCTGCTGGCTCGCCACAACGTGGTGGTGGTCTGCGGCGGGATGGGCGGGGTGATGGCCGCGGTCGCCCGGGGCGTGCGGGCCGCCGGGGGCATCTGCGTGGGGCTGCTCCCGGGTGACGACGCTTCGGGCGCCGCGCCCGACCTGACGGTGGCGCTGCCCACCGGCCTGGGTGAGATGCGCAACGCCCTGCTGGCCCGCGCCGGCGCCGGGCTGCTCGCCGTCGGGGGCGGCTACGGGACGCTCAGCGAGATCGCCCTGGCCCGGCGCCTCGACTGCCCCGTCGCCCTGCTGGGCTCCTGGCAGCTGCGACCCCCGTCGCGCGCCCTCGAGGGCGATCCGCGGCTGCGCGACTTCGACACCGCGGCGGCGGCGGTGAGCTGGCTCCTCGAGGTGGTCGGCTTCTAGTGCTCGGCCGTGGCGAGCGAGGCCCGAGCGGCGTCGCGCAGGGCTTCTGCGCTTCGTGCTGCCTCCTCCGCTGGAGTGACGGCACGCTCGGCCGTCGTCGCCTCCTCCCGTGCGGCGAGCGCGTCCGCCGCCAGGCGATCCGCACGCTCGGCAGCACGGGCTGCCCTCGCGACGGCTCGATCGGCTGCGCGCCGCTTCTCCATCGCTTCCCGCTCTGCCGCGCGAAGATCAGCGCGCAGCCTGCTGACCCGTGATGCGTCAGCGAGGTCCGGTCCTCTGCGACTGGCGCTGGGGCCGCGCGCACGCCGCAATCCGGCGATGGCCCGAGCGACCTCAGGTGCGTCCGGCTCGAGCTCGGCAATCGCTGCGAACCCCGGTGGATCCAGGTCCCGGTCCAGGGTTCCCCGGAAGAGCGCATGGCGGGTCGCGGCTCCGCCGACGGCGGCCGCGTGTGCAGTCGTCTCTGCTCTGCGCAGGGTCACGTCGCTGACCGGATGCTCCGACTCTTCGAGGATGTCGCGGGCCCGGCCTCTGACGACCCCGAGGGCCTCCGCAAAGCGAGCCGACGCGTCACGGACGTCACTGCCCGCATCCGGCCCCTGAGTTAACAGACTGCGCTGCGTTTCGAGGGTGTCTGCCGAGGCGGCGAGGAGCTCCGCGATGGCCTCCGGTGCTTCGCGAGCGAGCTGGTCGACAAGCCACGCGCCGAGGGAGGGCTTGCGCGCGCGAGCGGCGGCTGCGGCGGCCTCGCGGTCTCCAGAGCTCCGGAGCCGCGTGACCAGGGCCGATCGCGCCGCGACGAACTCGTCGAGCGGGACGTGGTAGAGGTCAGCGGCATCCATGTCCCGATTGTGTCCCGTGAGATGGCTACCGCCCCCCTCCATCAGGGCGCTGGCGTGGTGGCGGTCACGACGCGTCCTCCTGTCGACCGAGCGCGGTGAGGTCGAGGGAAGTAGTACGAGCCGCGGGTGGATCCGAGGCCGCGCGCGCCGGACAACAGGTCACGCGGCATTCTCGCTGCCGGCGAGGCCGGCCTTCGATGCCACAGGCTGCGCCGGGACCAGGGCCTCCCGCGGGGCGACGCCGCCGGTGCCGAGCCGGAGCCACCTCGGCGCCCACCAGTTGGCGCGCCCCATGAGCACCATCACGGCGGGAACGATCAGTCCGCGCATCACCGTGGCGTCCACCGCGATGGCGATCGCCGTGCCCAGCCCCACCATCTTGATGACGGTGACGTCACCCAGGGCAAAGGAAGCGAAGACTGTGACCATGATTGCCGCGGCGAACGTGACCAGGCGCCCGCAGCGCTCCAGACCGAGCGCCACCGCATGCGCGTTGTCGCCCGACCTCAGGTACTCCTCCTGCACTCGCGTCAGAAGGAAAACCTCGTAGTCCATTGAAAGCCCGAAGACCACGCAGAACATCGCCACGGGAACCGTGGGATCGATCGGGGCCGGCGAGAAGCCGAGAAGGCCGGCGAGGTGTCCCTGCTGGAAGATCCACACCATGGCCCCGAACGCCACGGACATCGAAAGCAGGTTGGTCACCACGGCCTTGATGGGCATCGCCACCGAGCCGAGCAGGAGGAGAAGGATGAGGAAGGTGGAGCCGATCACGAACCCGAGTGCCTGTGGGGTGCGCCCGATCAGCCAGGCGGTCTCATCCATGTCGTAGGCGGCGTCGCCGCTGACCAGCATCTGGCCGTGCACACTCCCGCTGATCGCCCGGATGCTGCGCACGACCTGGCGGGCCCCCTCGCTCTGACCCTGCTGGTTGGTGCTGACGACCAGCACGGCGACGTCACTTCCGATGCTGCGGTGAGCCGCATCCGAAAGGGCCTGCGACCAGCTGGAGCGGGGAGCGGAGAAAAGCCGGACGAACGAGGCCCGGTCGAGACGAGGAGCGGCGCCGACGATGCTGTCGATCGCGACGACATCGGGGATGGCGCCGATGCGCCGGCTGAGGTCGTAGAGCTCACCCACATGTTGCGCCGACAGTGGTTGCTGGTCGTCATAGCGGACCACGACCGGGATCGTCGCCTGGGTCAGCTGCGGAAAGGACGACAACAGGGCGTCGCTGCCGCGGCGAGATTCCGCCGAAATGGGCAGCGAGCTGCCGTGATCGGTGGCAAGGTTGAGATCGGCGAGCGGGGAGGCGGCGAGCACCACCAAGCCGAGGGTGGGCACCAGGACCAGCCAGGGCCGGCGCATCACCCACGTCGCCAGCCGGTGCCAGAAGCCGCCCGGCCGCCGACGCCGAGGGATGGGCATGCGCCAGGAGTCGACCCGATGGCCGAGCAGCGCCAGGCTGGCGGGAAGCAGGGTCATTCCGAAGAACAGGGTCAGAGCGACCAGGCCGACCAACGGCGCAGCGATCTCGGCCAGCCACGTGCCGCTGTAGAAGAAGAGCCCGGAGAGCCCCGCCATGACGGTCAATCCGGAGAACACGATCGCCCGGCCGGTGGTCGCCATGGTCGTGGCCAGGGCGTCGGCAACCGGGCGCCCCGCTCCCAGCTCCTCGCGGAAACGGTTGACGATGAAGAGCGAGTAGTCGATGGCCAGCCCGAGTCCGAGGAAGGCGACGAACTCAGTGCTCGTGGGGCTGATGTCGGTGAACCGGCTGAGCACCAGGGCAACGGCCGTCGCTCCCATGACGGTGAAGATGCCGATGGCGAGCGGCAACGCCGCTGCGATGAGCGTTCCGAAGACCAGGAGCAGCAGGACCAGCGTGAGTGGCAGAGCCACCGAGTTGGACCTGGCCAGCCCCTCGTTCAGGAGCTGGTTGTAGTCGTGGTCTATGGGGAGACCGCCGGTGGCCTCGACGGTGAGGACATCGGAGTGGACCAGAGCCCGCAGTGACGGGTAGTACGCCTTGGCATTGTCGAAGCTGTCGCCGATGACGACATCGGCGACAGCACTGTGCTGGTCGCGGGAGATCAACCTCGGGTCCGGATTGGCCGGCGAAGTGTAGGGGGTGACGATGCGCGTGACGTGGGCGTCGTGCTGCAGGGGAGCCAGCGCCTGGAGCATCGCCGCGCGAAACGGCGCGCTCGCCGCCGACAGGCGGGTGCTGCGGAACACCAGGCCGAAGTCGGTGCTCGGCGGACCCTGGTTGAGCTCACGGTCGATCAGGTCGCCGGCCTGGCCGGCCTCGGTTGGAACCCTCTGGTTCTCGCGGAGGTGACCGCCCATGGAGAGCACCGCGCTCGCGATCACCACCATGACCATCGACCCGCTCAGAACCCACCAGCGACGGCGGAAGACGAATCGGCCCCAACTGGCAAAAACTTTCACGGCCGCTCCTCCCCGAGCTCTTTGGCTGGCGAGGTGATCGTCCGCCCGGGCCCCCTCACCGGGCGTCATCCCTGGGGGCGACAGTCTCTCGTCCTCAGGGACGAGATTGCGACGCTCTTTTCGCTACCCGAACCTGGGCTCGACCAGACCGGACTCATAGGCGAGCACCACCGCCTGGACGCGATCACGCAGCTCCAGCTTGTCGAGGAGGTGGGCGACGTGGGTCTTG
>DATDHG010000009.1:0-2661 GCA_036521675.1 Candidatus Dormiibacterota bacterium | reverse complement strand
TTCGGGGCAGTCATGGTCTCCCAGCTCCTCGACGGCGGGTTTGACGGCCGCGTGCACCTGGTCAATCCGCGCTATGGCGAGATCGCCGGACACCGCTGCGTGGCCTCCCTGCGCGAGCTGGACGAGGCCCCGGACCTGGTGGTGCTGGGCATCTCCAACGCGGCCGTCGAGGAGCAGCTCAGGCTGGCAGCGGAGATCGGTGCGCGCGCGGCAGTGATCTTCTCGAGCTGCTACGAGGCGCCCCAACCGCACCGGCCGGCGCTGACCGAGCGGCTGGCCCGCATCGCCCGCGAGCGGGGCATGGCGGTCTGCGGCGGCAACGGCATGGGCTTTCTCAACGTGGAGCGGCGGCTGCGTGCCACCGGCTACACCCAGTCGCTCACGCTGGCGCCCGGCGGGGTCGCCTTCGTGAGCCATTCCGGCTCGGCCTTCAGCGCCATGCTGCGCAACCGGCGCGGGATCCGCTTCAACCTCGCCGTCTCCAGCGGCCAGGAGCTGGTCACCACGATGGCCGACTACCTCGACTACGCCATCGACCTGCCGAGCACGCGGGTGGTCGCCGTGCTCATGGAGACCGTGCGCAACCCCTCCCTCCTGGTCACCGCGCTGGAGCGGGCCGCCGAGCACGACATCCCCGTGGTCGCTCTCAAGGTGGGCAGGAGCGCGCTCGCCCAGAGCATGGTGGCCGCCCACTCCGGCGCGTTGGCGGGCGAGGACGGCGCGTATGAGGCGCTGTTCGATCGCTTCGGGGTGCTCCGTGTCGAGGGCCTGGACGAGATGTGCGACACCCTGGAGCTGCTCTGCGCCGGCCGCCGCGCCGGCCCCGGGGGACTGGCCACCGTCCACGACTCCGGGGGCGAGCGCGCTCACCTTGCCGACGTGGCCGACGCGGCCGGGGTGCCGCTGGCGCGGATCGACCCGGTCACCACCGCGCGTCTGGCCGAGGTGCTCGAACCCGGGCTCGAGGCCACCAACCCTCTGGACGCCTGGGGTACGTCGGAGTCCTCCGAGGCGGTCTTCTCCGCCTCATTGCGGGCGCTCCACGACGACCCCGACACCGCCGCCCTCGCCTTCTGCGTCGACCTCACGCCCGACGAGGTCAACGACGCCTACCCGGCCCTCGCCCGCGACGCGTTCCGCGCCGGCGGCAAGCCGTTCGCAATGCTGTGCAACCAGCGTTCGGCCATCGACCCGGCCAAGTCGCGGTGGCTGCGGCGCGCCGGCATCCCGGTGCTCGAGGGCACCATCACGGGAGTCCGCGCCTTCGCTCACCTCTTCGCGTACCGCGATTTCCAGCTGCGGCCGCGGGCTGCGGCCGCGACCGGAGGCTCTCCTGAGCGCGCCGCGCGCTGGCGGAAACGACTCGGCGCAGACACGCTGCGCGAAGCCGAGGCGCTGGAGCTGCTCTCCGACTACGGGGTGACCACGGTGGCCTGCCGTCAGGCTGAGTCCGTCGCCGGCGCGCTCGCCGCGGCCGTCTCCATCGGCTGGCCGGTGGCGCTCAAGACGGCCGCGCCCGGCGTGCTCCACAAGTCCGACGCCGGCGGGGTGCGGCTGGCGCTGGATGACGAGGCCGGCCTGCGTGCCGCCTACGCGGACATCGCCGCGCGGTTGGGGCCGCGGGTGGTGGTGGCCGCGATGGCGCCAGCTGGTGTGGAGCTGGCGCTGGGGATCGTCCGCGACGCCCAGTTCGGTCCCCTGGTGGTGGTGGCCGCCGGCGGGCTGCTGGTCGAGGCCATCGCCGACCGCCGCGTGGTCATGCCCCCGGTGGACCGGGCGCAGGCGCGGGCCTTGGTCGACCGCCTGGCAGTGCGCCGGCTGCTGGACGGCTATCGCGGCCAGCCGGCCGCCGACCTCGACGCCGTGGCGGATGCCGTGGTGAGCCTCGCCGAGCTGGCCATCGAGCTGGGGGAGTCCCTGGACGCGCTGGACATCAATCCGCTGATCGCCGGCCCTGATGGGTGTTTGGCGGTCGACGCGTTGGTGATTGCGCCAAGGTCGGCTCTAACCTAGGTCGAGGCTCGGTCGCCGGCCTCGCCGGCCGCAGCCTCGTCGTCCTCGATTGCGAGCGGCCCGATTCTTCTCGCGAAGAGCGGTACATCAGGGTGCTCTCGCCGCGAGCGCAGGAGCCGCTCGACGCCCTCACAGACCAGGTCGGCCTCCGGCCTCCCCTGCTCGCGCGCGGCCTCTGCCAGCTCGTCCTTGAGGTGATCGGGCAGAGAGATCGTTATACGGAACATCTCGCTATCGCTACAGCACCTTGGAGAGGAAGGATTTGGTGCGTTGGTGCTGCGGGTTGATGAGCACCTCGCGCGGTGGCCCCGCCTCGACAACGACCCCTTCGTCCATGAACACCAGGCTGTCTCCCACCTCGCGCGCGAAGCCCATCTCGTGGGTGACCACCACCATGGTCATTCCATCCTGGGCCAACCCGCGCATGACATCGAGCACCTCGCCGACCAGCTCAGGGTCGAGCGCCGACGTCGGCTCGTCGAAGAGCATCAGCTTGGGCTGCATGGCGAGCGCACGCGCGATCGCGACGCGCTGCTGCTGGCCTCCGGAGAGCTGATTGGGATACGAGTGGAGCTTGTCACCAAGGCCGACCCGCGACAGCAGCTGGGTCGCTCGCTCGGTTGTCACAGCCCGGCTCTCACGCTTGAC
>DATDHG010000008.1:0-6179 GCA_036521675.1 Candidatus Dormiibacterota bacterium | reverse complement strand
CCATGACGCGCGACCTGGTCAGAGAGGCGGTCCGCCGCCTGCCCGCCCGCCAGCGCCGGCTGCTGCTGCTGCGCGACGTGGACGGGATGTCCCACGAACGCATCGCCGACGTGCTGCGCGTCTCCCCAGGGTCCGTCCACGGCGCCCTGCATCGCGCTCGCGAACGCTTCAAGGAGCACTACGTGGTGCTCGAGGGGCGCCAGCCGGGCGGCGGCGAGTGCGCCAAGGTGGGTTTCGCCATCGAGAACCTGCAGCGCAGCGCCGTGCGCCGCGACCGCCTGCGCTCCATCGAGCGGCACGTCGACGAATGCTCCGCGTGCCGTGATCGGTTTGGGCCGTCTGAGGCGATTCGGTTCGGCGTCTGCTCCAACTGAGGGTCTGACGCGGCCGTACATGGCCGAAAACCCTTGGTACCGCGGACGGTTTTCGCCCATTGGACGTTGCTTGGTTCAGTGGGGCTCAGGCGACCGTGTGGTGCGGACGGGGTTGCCCCCACCTTGGAGACACGCATGGACGACGACGAGGGTCGGCTTGTGAACGACACCGAGCGGGCGGCCCACAGGCGAGTGGTTCTTCGAGAGGTCTGGCGAGGCCGCGCCGTGGAGCGGCGGTCGAGCGAGCGGCGTCACCGCGGAGCCACCGGCCGGCGCACTGGCGACGATGATCGCACGCGCCTGATCGCCACCCTGCTGAGCGCCCGCCAGCAGGAACGGCGCGCCATCTCCTCATCGATCCAGGCCGAGACGCTGCAGCTGCTCGCCTCCATGCACGTCCAGCTCGGACGCCTGCGCGGCCGCCTCCACGACCCCGACCAGCTCGACGTGGCCGCCCGCATCAACGAGACGCTGCGCCTGGCCGCCGACCAGCTGCGCCGCCTGGCCTCCGACCCCACCCCGCCGCTGCTCGACCTCGAACGCGGGCTGGGCGCGGCGATCGCTCGCTACGCCGCCGAGCTGGGCGAGGCCTCCGGCGAGAAATACCGCGTCTGGTCGGACCTCACCGACGAGCCGTCGCCGCAGGTCAGCGACGCCATGTACCTCCTCGTCCAGGTGGCGCTGGCCAACCTGCGCCTTCAGGGCGGGGGGTCGGTGACCGACATCACGCTGACCAGCATCCGCGGCGGGATCCTGCTGACGGTCGCCGTGGCGGGCGAGCAGGAGCACGCCGTGACCCCCGACGCCCTGGTCGCCCTGCGCGTCTCGCTCCATGAGATGCAGGAGTACGCCGGCGCCGTCGGGGGGTGGTGTGAGGCCGCCGACGAGATCGATCAGCGCGTGATCGAGTGCTGGATCCCGTCCGCACCCACCAATGGCAGGCTGACCAGCGCCGGGGCCTACCGAGCGGCGCGACGATGATCAGCCTTGCCGGAAGCGCGGCCCTCGCCGAAGATCACCGCGCCGCTGCGGGCCCGGCGCCGGGTCCGCCGGGCGCGCCCCAAACGGACAGTTTGGCGGGTTCGCCCGTTGGTCCTGACGAAGCCGCTACCTGGTGGCGGCACGGAGTCCAGGCGGTTCTGTTGCGCCGATCAGTCGTCAAAGGGGGGATAACGCCAGTGGAGAGAGCCGTTCCGGAAGGGTGGGGCCGGTTCGTCGGCGACGGGACCCGGTTCCTGATCGTCGGAGCCTTGGGCATCGCGGTCAACCAGGCAGCGTTCTGGACGTTCGCAGAGGTCGCCCACATTCACTTCCTGCTTGCTGCCGCGCTCGCGACCCAGGTCTCGACGACCTTCAACTTCTTCGGCATCGAATACTGGGCGTTCACTGGCCGGGCCCGCGCCGGCAAAATCCGCCGTTTCATCAGCTACGACGCCCTCAACACGGCGGCTCTGGCCGTGCGTATCCCCGTGCTCTGGGCCTGCGTGACCGTGCTGCATCTCTCCTCGGGGATGGGCAACCTGGTGTCCATCTTTGTGCTTCTCGCGATTCGGTACGCGGTCTGCGACCTGCTCATCTGGCCGGTCCGGCGCCTTCCGGAAGGAGCTGCGGCATGAGCATGTTCAGCATGGCCCGCACCGACGGGCCCACGCCCCGGCCGCCGTACTACTACGACATCGACGGACTGCTGACCATCGAGTCCGCCGTCCGGCTGCCCGAGCTGGCCTTCTTCCGCGTCCTCAAGGCGCACAACCCGGATCTCATCATCGAGATCAAGGGCCCGCGGCGGCCGCATCTGCGGACCTTCGCGGTGATCCACCCGCCCTCGGCGAGGCTGCGCTACCGCGAGCAGATCGGCGACATCGGGGCCAACTTCGACATCTACATCGGCACACCGATCCGCGTCGTCGTGACGCGGCTACTGGCCATCTCGCCGCACGTGCTCTACACCAACATCATCGAGGCGCTGCTGCGCTTCATCCTGCTCAGCAAGGACCACATGCTCCTGCACGCGGCCTGCCTGGGCCTGGAGGGCCAGGGCGTCCTGATGTCGGCGAAGACCGACACCGGCAAAACCAGCACGCTGCTGCGCCTGCTCCGCGACGAGACCGACGGGGTCTTCTACTCCGACGACATGACCATCATCGACGCCAACGGGACCGCGCGGCGGTACCCCAAGCCGCTGACCATCAGCGCGCACACGGTCAACGCGCTCCAGATCAACCGGCTCACCCGTCCGCAGCGGGCGGCCCTGGCGGTCCAGAGCCGGCTGCACTCGCGCTCGGGGCGCAACGTCGGCAAGCGCATCGCGCAGTCGCCGCTGCCCATCATGGGCATCAACTCGGTCGTGCAGGCGGCCATCCCGCCGCCCAAGTACATGGTCACCGACCTCATCGACTGCCGCATCGGGGACCACACGCCGATCGATCGCCTCTTTGTCATCGCGCGCGGCGAGCCGTGCGTGGAGACCCTCGAGCACGCCGAGATCGTCGAGCAGTTGCTCGAGAACACCGAGGACGCCTACGGGTTCCCGCCCTACCAGCAGCTGGCGCCGCTGATCGCCGTTGGGGGCGTGCCCAACGATGCGCTGCGTCTGCGCGAGCGGGAGATCCTCGCCGCCGCCATGCGCGGCGTGCCCTGCGAGCGGATCACCATGCCGGACTTCAGCTGGCCCACAGTCGTCCGTGAACGGCTGGCCCGGGCGATGGAGGTCGCGGGCGTGGACTCCACCAAGGTGGCGCAGGCGGTATGAGGTTGCGGCGCCCCGGCCGGCCGGCAAGCGCCCGCGCATCGGGAGGGGGCATGGCGGTCAAGGCCAACCTGCTCGCCAGCCGCGCGGCCATTCCCGTGGTGTTCGGGGCCGCCCTCGCCGCGGGGGCGGTGTTCCGCACCGTCGGCCTGATGCACGACGGCCTCAACAGCGATGAGGCCGTCTACTCGGGCCAGGCCGCCGCCCTGGCGGGCGACGACGTCTCGGGGCGCCTGTTCGGGGTGTTCCGCGCCCACCCGCTCTTCGGGCAGCTGACCCTCTCGGCCGTCTATCGCGTGACCGGGATCGGCGACACCCCGCCTCGGGTGGTCGCGGTCATCACCGGCCTGCTCCTCGCCGGCGTCATCGCCGCCTTGGCGTACGTGCTGGTCGGCCGCGCCGGCGCCGCGCTGGCGTTCACCATCGTGTGCCTGTCGCCGTACTGCCTGGTGGTGTCGCGGCAGTTTCTGCTCGACGGTCCACTGGCGCTGCTGGTGGCGATCACCCTGCTGCTCATGGTGCTGCACCTGCGCCGCCGCAGCATGAGATTCCTGTACGCGGCGGTGATCACCGCAGGGCTGGCCCTGCTGACCAAGGAGCCGGCGGCCCTGATCGTCCCGGCGATCATCACCACCGCCCTCGTCGGCCGCCGCACCACGCGCATCGGCTGGCGGGAGGGCCTCATCTGCGTGGGGCTCTACATCGTGACCGTCTCGCCCCTGCCGCTATCGGTGTTGGTCGCCGGCGGCAGCCAGACCACGCAGCAGTTCCTGACGTGGCAGCTCTTCCGCCCGGCCAATCACTCCGCGACCTTCTATCTCACCTCGGTCGCGCCGGCCATCGGCCTGCCGGTGGTCGTGCTCGCGGTCATCGGACTGGTGGCGGCCATGCGCCGGCATCGACCCGAGGACGTGGCGGTGCTGTCCTTCCTGCTCTACCCGCTCGCGTTCTTCGAGCTGTGGCCGGTCAAGGGCTACGAGTACCTGCTGGTCCTCATGCCGTCGATCACTGTGCTCTGCGTCCAGGGTGTCCTCGTCCTCGGCGAGCTGATCGCCTCCGTGCTGCGTCGCTTCGCGGGCGGCGCGGAGCGGCACTGGACGGCGGTGTCGCGCGCCGGGCTGGCGACGCTGGCGGTCAGCGTCCTGGCGCTCGCCGCCCCCAACGTCGTGCGCAGTCAGAGCATCGCGCTCGCCGCCACCGACAGCGGCGACGACACGCCCGTGGCCGCGCCGTCGAACTATCTCGCCGGGACCGGCGGCCTGCAGGGCGCGCGCGAGGTCGGCGCCTGGATGAACGCCAACACGCCCAGTGGAACGGTGGTTCTCACCATCGGACCGACGTTCGCCAACGTGGTCCAGTTCTACGGCCGCCGCCACGCGCTGGCGCTGAGCGTCAGCCCCAACCCGCTCCACCGCAACCCGACCTACCAGTTCGTCGACAACCCCGACAAGCTGATCCGCACCGACCAGGTCCGCTACCTGGTCTGGGACGCGTACTCGGCGTCGCGGTCGCCGTTCTTCTCCAAGCACCTGCTCGAGCTGGTCAAGAAGTTCCACGGGGCGGTCGCCTACGAGCAGGACGTGAAGGTCGAACGCTCGTCGGGCCACGTCACTACACAGAAGCTCGTGGTCGTGTACGCGGTGTTTCCGTGAGCAGGCGCGGCATCGTCCTGCTCGCCGCGCTCGCGGGTGTGGCCGTCAGCACGCAGAGCGTGCAGGCGGCGCGGCCGCATCCCCACCGCCCCCCGCCCGCGGCCAGAGCGGCGTCCGGAGGCGCCCAGCCTTCGACCGGCGGGCCGGTGGTCATCGCCAAGGAGGCGTCCAGCCTCATCAAGCACGTCTTCGTCATCGTCCAGGAAGGCCACACCTTCGACAACTATTTCGCGAACTATCCAGGCACCGACGGGCTCCCGGCCGCTGTGTCCTCGCCGGCGCTGACCTCGCCACGTGAGCCGGCGCTGCCCTCCAACGTCGTGGCGGCGACGACCGCTGTCGACAGCGGGAAGATGGACGGCTTCACCAACGATCCCAGCGTCAAACCCCAGGCGCACTACGCCCAGAGCCAGGTCTACAGCTACTGGCAGCTCGCCCAGAAAGGCGTGCTCATGGACCGCTACTTCTCCGCCGCACTCGGCGGAAGCGTGCCCAACCACCTCTATCTGTTCACGGGGCAGACCCTGACGCCCAAGCAGGACTCCAGCCCCAGCGGCATCACCACGCCGAGCATCGCCGACCGCCTGACTGCGGCGGGGGTGAGCTGGCGCGTCTACACCGAGGCCGTCAAGAACCAGCCCAGCCTGTCCTCGTACACCTACCACTCGCCGCCGTCGACCGAGCGCTCGTCAGCCCTCGCCCGGCTGCCGCTGCTGGCCATGCCGAGCATCGTCGACAAGCCGTCGAGCTTCGCCAACATCGTGGATCGCACCCACCTGTTCACCGACGTGGCCGCCAACCAGGCCGCGAGCGTCTCGTTCATCCTGCCCGGAGGCGACTCGGAGCGGGCGCCGGGGAGCATCACCGACGGCCAGGACCGCGTGGTCGGGATCGTCAACGCCATCGCCACCAGCCCGGTGTGGTCGTCGTCGGCCATCATCCTCACCTGGTCGGACTGGGGCGGGTGGTACGACCACGTGGCGCCCCCGCATGTCGATGCGGACGGCGAGGGCCTACGCGTGCCCACCATCGTGCTGTCGCCCTACGCGCGCGCCGGCACCGTCGATCACCAGGTCGCCGACACCACCTCGATCCTCGCGCTCATCGAGACCCTGCATGGGCTCAAGCCGCTGTCGACCCGTGATCAGAACGCTTCCAACCTGCTCACCGCATTCGACTTCTCGGCGCCGCCGGGCAAGCCGGTTGTCGTCGGCCAGAACGCGGCCACGCCGATCACCGTCTCGAGCCAGACGCGCAACCGGTTGCTGGCCATCTACGGGTCGATCGTGGCCGTCATGGTGATCGCAGTCGTGCTGCTCGTCGCGCTCCCCAGGCGCCGCCCGAGGGCGGGCTCATGAGCTGGCCACGCCGTCCCATCGCCGCCCTCGCCGTTCTCATCGCGGT
>DATDHG010000007.1:0-27424 GCA_036521675.1 Candidatus Dormiibacterota bacterium | reverse complement strand
TGAAGCGCGCCGGATGCCAGACGCTGATGCCCTCACGTTCGACCACGTTGACGCCCATGGCGGCGGCGTCGAGGAGCACGTCGACGAGGTGGTCGTCGAGCAGGTTGACCTCGTCGACGTAGAGGATGTTGCGGTTGGCCTCGGCCAGAACTCCCGGCTCGAAGCGCTTCTCCCCCTGCTTGATGGCCGCCTCGATGTCGATGGTGCCGACGACACGGTCCTCGGAAGCGTTGATGGGCAACTCGACCACGCGCATGCGGCGCTGGACGGTGGGCAGGGTCTCCCCCTCGGCGACACGGTGCCGGCAGTCGCCGCACTGCGCCTCGGGCGTCTCCGGCGAGCAGCCGTAGTGGCAGTCGGCCACCACCTCGAGCTCCGGGAGCAGCCGGGCCAGGGCCCGAACCGCCGTGGACTTGGCGGTGCCCTTCTCACCGCGGATCAGCACGCCCCCGATGGCGGGATTGATCGCGTTGAGCACCAGGGCCTGCTTCATGGCGTCCTGGCCGACCAGGGCGGTGAAGGGGAAGATCGTCCGCCCCGCCCCGTTGGAGGTCACAGAAGGCATCGGCCCCCATTCTCGCAGACGCGCCGCGCCGTGCCGCCCTTGGTCATCCCCCCCGCAGTGACTGCTGGACGGTCTCCAGGATCGATCCCTGAGATAGGTCGTAGAGGCCGAAATAGGTGCCGCCGAGGCGATCGGCGAGGTCGAGGCAGGCGTTGAAGGCATAGCCGCCGAAGAGCGGCGCGCTGCTGCGCCCCCCGATCCGCGGCAGCTGCACGTGCTGGGTGTAGTCGCGCGCCGAGTCGATGACCAGGGCCCGGATCTGCTCCTGCTTGATCTGCGCGGCAACGCGCTGGGCCTCGAGCAGGGGCTCCTCACCGAACATGGAGATGTTGCCCCGCCCATCGCTGATGAGCACGAGCAGGGGGTAGACGCTGTGGTCGCGCAGCCGCTCTGTCCTGATCAGCTTGAGCCCCGCGATCAGCCCGTGGGTCAGCGGCGTGGTCCCGCCCACGGCCAGTCGCTGCAGGCGACTCTCGGCGAGGTCGACGCTGGCGGTCGGGCGCAGCACGATCCGTGCGGTGCGCCCGCTGAACACGATGAGGCTCACCTTGTCGCGCCTCACATAGGCGTCGCGCAGCAGGCTCAACACCGCGCCCTTGGTGGCCTGCATGCGCTGCTCGGCGTCCATGCTGGCGCTGGCGTCGACGACGAAGACGATGAGCGTGCCGGTGCGGCGCTGGCGGACCTTCTGGCGCAGGTCCTGGCGCTCCAGGAGCACCGCCGGTCGGGCCGCGGCCGCATCGCGCTCCGCCTCCTCGAGGAGGCGGCTCAGCTGGTGCGGCGCGGCGGCGCGCAGAGTCGCGTCGAAGGCCAGGTCGGTGGTGCGTTCGACAGTGGTGGCCCGGACGTAGCGGCCGCGTTTGTCACCGCTGCGAGTGAGGCTGCGCTTGCCGGCGGTGCGCCGGGTGCGGCGGTCGCGGGGGAGCTGAAGACGTCGCACCGGGAAGGTGACTCCCTCGAACTGCATGGCCGGAGTGCCCGGGACCTGCTCGGCGGCCTCGGCGCGTTCCGGCGCGGTCTGGGCGGTCCCCTGCCCCTCACTCGCGCCCTCCGCCCCGCTGCTGGGCTCGGCCGGCTCGGGCGTCGCCTCGCCGCTCGAGTCCGGCTGGGGCGGCGCTTCCATCTGCTGGAGCTGGTCCCTTGCCCGCTCGGCGATCCCCTCACCGCTTCCCGGATCGGCCTGATGGCGCTCGGTCCGGCGATGGGCGAGGGCCAGCTCGGCGGCTCTGATCACGTCCTCCGGGGTCACCCTGAGCGCGTCGGCGGGGCGCTCGCGCTCCAGCGCGCGAGCGTCGCGCACGACGGCCACCTCGGCCTCGCGCAGCGCGCAGAGGGTGCGCGCGGTGCGGTGCACCACGATGTCGGCGCGATGGCCGCGGGCCCCGGCGTCCACGCAGACCAGGGAGATGAAGTGGCGCATGGCCGCAGGCACGTCGACCAGACCGAGCAGTTCCCCGGCGCGGGCCATGATGGCCGCCAGGTGGGCCTCGTCGACTGCGGCGCCGTCGAGCGCGTCGGGGTCGCCGTGCTCGACCTCCCTCTCCATCACCGCGACCCGTTCAGCGACGTCGCGCAATCCGCGCACCTCCACGCAGAGCCCGAAGCGATCAAGCAACTGGGGACGGAGCTCGCCCTCGTCGGGGTTCATCGTGCCCACGAGGATGAAATGCGCCGGGTGCCAGACACTGATGCCCTCGCGCTCGACGACGTTGACGCCCATGGCCGCGGCGTCGAGAAGCACGTCGACGAGGTGGTCGTCGAGCAGGTTGACCTCGTCGACGTAGAGGATGTTTCGGTTCGCCTCGGCCAGAACTCCCGGCTCGAACCGGCGCTCGCCGCGCTTGATGGCGGCCTCGATATCGATGCTGCCGACGACGCGGTCCTCGGAGGCGTTGATGGGCAGGTCGACCACACGCATGCGCCGTGTCGTGCGCGGCAGGAGCTCCCCGGCGGCGCCGCGCGCCAGGCAGTCGGCGCACTGAATCTCCGGTTCGTCGGGAGGACAGCCGTAGGGGCAGTCGGCGACGGCCTCGAGGTCGGGGAGCAGCCGGGCCAGGGCGCGCACGGCCGTGGACTTGGCCGTGCCCTTCTCGCCGCGGATGAGCACGCCGCCGATGGCCGGATGGATCGCGTTGAGCACCAGGGCCTGCTTCATGGAGCGCTGGCCGACCAGCGCGGTGAAGGACAGGTGGTGGCGCGGAGCCGCCCGCCCCGGCCTGGTCATGCGCCCATTCTCGCAGAGGCCTGCGATCAGCCCCGAGCTGCCCGCACGGCGCAGTAGACGTCCAGGGTCCGCTCTGCGGCGTGAGCCCACGTGAACCCGGCCGCGCGCTGCGGCCCGCGCGCCCTGAGGCGGGCGGCCAGCTCCGGGTCGGAGAGAACCGCCTCGAGCGCGCGGGCCAGCGGGGCGGCGTCGCCGGCGGGTACCAGCAGCCCGGCGTCATCGACCAGGGCCTCGAGATTGCCCGCCCGGCTGGTGACGACCGGGGCGCCGCAAGCCATCGCCTCGAGCGCCGGCAGCCCGAATCCCTCGTGGAGGGAGGGGATCGCGACGGCGGCGGCGCCGCGGTACAGGGCGGCCAGCGTGGCGTCGGGCACGAAGCCGGTCCGCAGGGTGCGCACCCCCAGGCCGTCGCCGACGGCGGCGACCCGCTCGCCCTCGAGCCCAGGGGCGCCCGTCAGGACGAGAGTGAGCTCGGGCCGGCGGCGCATCAGGGCGGCCATCGCCTCCAACAGGACATCGAGCGCCTTGCGGGGATCGTGGCTGACCAGGCTGCCGGCCCACAGTACGTACCTTCCGTCGACGGCCACGCCCGCGCCGGCCCGGTCGGCGGGGTCACCGGGGCGGACGGACGCACTGAAGACGGGGTCGACGCCAAGCGCGACCACATGGACGCGGGACCGACAGACGCCCAGGATGCTGACCGCCTCCTCGGCCACCGTCGGGCTGTCGGCGATGACAGCGCCGCAGCGCCGCAGGCGGAGCGCCTCGAGGGACAGCCAGGCCCCCAGCAGGCGCCGGCCGGAGTACTCGGGGGCGGTCCAGGGGACCACGTCGTGGAGGGTGACCACCTGCCGGGCCGCCGGCCAGCCGGCGACAGGGTCACCGCCCGGGGCGTGGACGATGTGCGGGCGGACGCGCAGGGCGTTCGCCAGGATCGACGGCTGGGCGTGCAGCCACCGCACCGGCCAGCTCTCGTGTACCGGCGGCCACCGAGGTCGGGCCACGGTCAGGTCCAGCCTGCCCTCGAGAACGCCGAGAGCACGCGTCAGCCGCTCGACATAGCGGCCCACCCCCGCGTGGCGTCGCGCGTCGACGAGCGCGCTGCCGTCGACGACCGCCCGCAGCGGTTCGCTCAGCTCGCCCCTGGGGTGGCGTCGAGCGGCTCGGCCTCATCGATGAGCATCACCGGGATGCCGTCCTCGACGCGGTAGCGGAGCCGGCATGTGTCGCAGCGCAAAGCCTCCGGCGATTCCTCGTGCACGAGTGCTCCGCGGCACTTCGGGCAGACGAGGATCTCCAGCAGGTCCGCGGGGATCGACGGCATCGGCGCGGCAGGATACCCGGTGAGGCGCCGGAGCCGGGAGCTACTGCGCGGCCAGGTCGCTCCGCAGCGCGGCCACCTGCTCCTCGTCGAGAACGGTGCGGGCGCGGTAGTGCTCGTGGTCCGCCACCGCCGCCACCTCGGCACCGTCCCGCAGCCTGGCCATCTGGGCCTCCTCGAGACGGAAGCGCAGGTGATGAACGCTGCTCCCGTCCTCGCGGACAGGACCCTCGGCGACATTGCCCCCGATGCGCCGGCCGTCGACCTCGAGGTGCACCCCCGCCTCGATCCCACGCAGCTCCGCGAGCCTGATCGCCATTTCCGCGGGGTCGGCGATCTCCAGGAACAGGGTGGCGGAGAGCTCGCTGGGGCCGGGGATGAGCGTGTTGAAGACCTCGAGCTCCTCGGCAATCCTCTCGGCGGTCTCGATGCGCTCGGCCCGGAGCAGCTCCTCGACCACGCCCCGAACCGTGTCCCGGTTCTCGAAGGTGAGCGTTAGCAGCTCGCCCAGCCTGACGCGCCGAGGTCGCTTCAGCTCGACGATGCGACGGCGCGCCTCGCCACGGACCGGCTCGTAAGCCGAGGGCGGGCGGATGTCGGCGACGGTGAGTGGCTGCATGGGTGCGGGGGGCAGGCGACTATACCCAGCCCAGCGATCAGGCGCCGTTGGCGGCCGGGTCGCTGTCCCAGCCCTCGGCCTCCCGGAACGAGTGGTGCCCGTGCCGCGCCAGGATGAGGTGGTCGAGCAGCCGCAGCCCGACCACCTCGGCCGCGGCACGGAGGGCAGAGGTCACCTGGCGGTCGGCGCGGCTGGGGGCGGGATCTCCACTGGGATGGTTGTGGGCGATGAGCAGGGCGGCGGCATCGACGCGGAGCGCGGGCGCCAGCACGTCACGCGGCTGGAGCCGCGAGGCGTTGAGCGAACCCACGGCCACCGTCTCACGCCGCAGCGGTCGGTGGCGGGCGTCGAGGAGCAGCACCACGATGCGCTCGCTGCGGGCCAGGCGCAGGTCCTCGAGAACCAGCAGGGCATCGCGGCTGCACTGCACGGCGGGGCGGTCGTCCGGATACCAGCGTTCCGCGAGCTCCCAGAGAGCCGCCAGGCGCACGGCTCGCTCTGGAGCCACGCCGTGCTCCTCGATCAACCCGGCGATCCCCAGGGAGCGGCGATGCCAAAGGGGGATTCGGGCCAGCTCCCGGCTGCAGCGCAGCGCGTCGACCGCGGGCGCCGGACCCTCCAGGACCTGGGCGATCAGCTCCGCCTCGCTTCGCGACGTCAGATCACGATCGGCGAGGTGAGCGAGGTTCGCCCGCTGGGAACGCGGCCTCCTTGGCCGGGCACCGGCGGTCGGCGGCGCGGAGGCTGTGGCGAGATCGCAGGGTGAGAGCACGCCCCTGATGCTACCTTCGAGATTGTCTATCTGTCGCGGCCAGCAGTGGATTGAGGGCAGAGCTCCATCCGGAATGCCGTCAGCGCGTCAAGCGCATCCCGACGATGAAGAGCACGATCAGCGCGACGCTGACCAGCGCCACCGCGGGCCACCCCGTCAGGGAGAGCAGGCCGACGGCTGGTGACCCGTGCCGGAGTGGCGCCGGTAGGTCAGCCGCCGCGATGGACCCCGGAGGCAGGTCCTGGGCTGGCGGCGCCGGCGGGGGCGCCGGTTCGCCGGCGAGGAAGGCGACCCGTCCGGGGGCGTCGTCAGGGATCTCGGCGGCCTCGATCCAACCGGCGACGGCGGCCACGCTCCGGCGCGATCGGTGGGAACGGGGTGGGGGCGACCCGGCTGCGGCGGCCACGGTGGGGGGGAGCGGCACCGCTGCGGGCCCACCCACGACCGGGCTTCCGCCCCGCTGGCGTGAGGAGGGCGGGGGCGGGACGCGCGTGGCGCGGGCCGGCGCCGGCCCCGCCGGCGTCGGGAGACTGATGGGCTCGGGCAGGGGCTCGACAACGGCCGGCGGCGGGGCCGCGGAGGCGGCTCGACGGCCGCGAAACGAGGGCGCGACGACCGCGGAGGCCGCATCAGGGGGCGGCGACGCCGGCTCGGTCGCGACGGGCTCCTCGGCGGCGGGATCGATGCTCAACCCCGCCCCACCCGCGCGCCGAGGGCCCCCCAGAAGCCTTCAGACACGCTTCCAGTGTACGGCGACCACCTCCTGCGCCGAGACCGGCGTCAGGGAAGGGCGATCGACCACACCCGGTTGAGGCGCGCCTGCGTCCGAACCGCCAGGACCGCGATCCCGGCGGCGGGGATGAGCAGCCACGCCAGCGCTGCCACCGGGCGCGTCTGGAGATCGGGAGCGATGCCAGCGCGGTCCTCGAGCACCCGCAGCCGCTCGACGGTCATGACGGCGGCGACAATGCTGAACGGCAGCAGCAGGGCCAGCCAGGGCGCCACCAGCAGCGCCCCGAGCAGCCAATCGGTGACGCCCGACGCGATCGGGAGATCGACGCCGTGGCCGAGCCGCTCAGCGACCAGCCGCGCGCCCGCGGCGGCGCAGACGAGAAGCGTGGCCAGCACGGGCACGGCGATGGCCAGAGCGGTTCGTCGGGGCCTCACGTACATGCGCGGGTCGAACTCCCGCATCTCCCGGTTGGCTCGAGAGAACCAGCCGATGGTGTAGAGCCCGAGGGTCAGCACGTTGAGCAGCGCCAGCAGGGCGAGGTTGCGACGCCGACCCACGGGACCGAGGCTCCAGACGGTGAGCTCGGGAGCGGGGGACGGCGCCCCCACCGCCGCGTCAGCGGCGCCTGCCTCCGCCTCCACGGCGTCTGCTTCGGACCCGGCCTCGCGCGCGGCGGGCGCGCCCGCGGTGACCCCGGCGACGGTGATCGCGGTGCCGCCCGTCTCCGGCTCGCCCTCGGTGTCCCAGGGGCGCGCCACCGGGTCGGCGTGGGGAAGGTCCCAGGTTATGGGGCCTGGTGCTTCGAGCGGCCCGCCCAGGGGCGGACTCGGCGCGCCGTCGGCGACGCTCGGTACCGTGTCGGGGGCCTCGACAACAGCGGTGGCCGAGGTCCCGGAGCTCTCAGGGAGGACGTCGTGGTGCATCGTGGCTCCTGGCAGGCGCGGTGAGGCGCGAACGCGCCTACGCTATCAGGAGTTCGAGGCCCGTGCTCACCGTGGCGACGTCTCGGCGGGTGGAGAGGCTGCCCTGGTGGGCGCAACCGGTCGCCATCGGATGCGGGGTGCTCGGGCTGTACCTGGTGGTCGGGGCCACGCTCGCGGCTCACGCCGGGGTCGCCCATGCGCCGTTCATCAGCTGGGACGGCCTGTGGTATGCGCGCATCGCCCAGCACGGCTACGCGCCCGGCTACGCGCCGGACCAAGGCGGGCAGGGGCCCGCCGCGTTCTTCCCGTTGTTCCCCGGATCGGTTGCCTTCCTCCACGGCCTGCTGCCCACGGTGCCGCTTCAGACCGTCGGGCTGGGACTGAACCTGGTCGCCGTCGTGGTAGCGCTGTCCGTGGTGGACCGGTGCGTTCGCGACTGGCCGGCGTGGCAGCGCGCGGGCCTCTGCCTCCTGCTCCTCACCCTGCCGGGCGCCTTCGTCTACGCCGCCTTCTACAGCGAGGCGCTGTTCCTCCTTGGCGCCGCGCTGGCCGTCTACGGCCTGCGCCAGCCCCACCGCCTCGGCGTCGCCTGCACGGGCGCCGCGATCGCCGGCGCCGACCGCCCGACCGGCGTCTTCGTGGTCCTCGCGGTGGTGGCGGTCGTCGTGGTCCGCGAGCACGACCGCCCGCGCCGCTGCGCAGGCCTGGCGGCGCTCGCGGGCAGTGGGCTGGCGGCGGTGTTGGCGGTCGACTGGGCGCTGGCGGGTAGCCCCTTCGCATTCCTGGGGACCGAGCATGCCTGGGCGAGGTTCACGCTCGGTCAAGGCGGCCCGGGCAACGCCCTACGAACCTATGTCGGCGCAGTTTTCGTCAATCCCCACCCCGCGCAGCCCGCGATGTGGGGCGCCCTGGTGGTGCCGCTCGTGGCGGGCCTGGCCGTGGTGGCCTGGCGCTGGGACCGCGTGCTGGCGACCGCCGCCCTGGGTGCGGTCCTGCTGCCGCTCTACGTCGAGGAATTGCCCTCGATCCCGCGCCTCCTCCTCGGCCTGCTGCCCGCGTACATCGGCGCCCTGGCCGTCCTGCGCTCGCGGCGGCCCACGTGGGTGATCGTGGGCGCGGTGATCACCGGCGGCCTGGCCCTCAACCTGCTGTTCCTGCATCGCTTCCTGACCGGGCAATTCGCGGGGTAGGGCGCGGACTTCCGCGTTGCTGTGGGGGTCGATCCCGGCCCGCCGTCGGTAGCGCGAGCGCGGGGCCGAAGGGGTCAGGATGAACCCCGAGGCGACGGCTCGCAGCCAGCACAATTGAGTGGCTGCGAAGCGACTCCCTGTTGCGCCGCCGGCCCGAGGTATGGGCGGACCTCGCGTGTCCAGCTCTTGCGCCAGGGCGACTCACAACGACGAAAACTCAGCCTACTATGGCGCACCGATGTGGGACCCCTGCCAGTCCCCCGGGGTGCCGAGGTGCCGCCGGAGGCCGGCTCCGGGGATTCGATCTCAGCGACGATGGCTCCGGGTACTGGATTCGAACCAGTGACCTTGCGGTTAACAGCCGCCTGCTCTACCGCTGAGCTAACCCGGAACGCGGACGGCGATTATACCCGCGGCCCTTTCTCTCCCCGGCCGGCCGGGGTCAGGCTCAGCGATCACTTCGTGACAGGGCTGGCAAGAACCGAGGAGGGCCGGACATCGAGGTGGTGCTGCCGCTCCTCGTTGAGCCGGTAGAAGCGCACTGCCAGCGCCTCGGCTTCCGCGGCGCGCCCGGACTCGCGGGCGAGCCGGCGCTCCCGCTGCAGGGCGTCGATCTCGGCGTCCAGCCCGACCCTCTGCGCATCCCACACGCAGTCCACCAGGCTGCGCGTCAGCAACTCCGCGGGAGCGTCGTCGGCCAGCTCGGGTAGGCGGCGCAGCAACAGGCGCGCGGCCAGCGCCTGGTCCGCCGGAGCCAGCCGGTGGAGCTGCAGATCGGCGCCCGGCGGTGTCGCCAGCGCCGCCTCGAGGAGGCGGCGCGCGCGCGCGTGGGTGAGCGAGTCGGGACGCAACCCGTAGGCGTTGACCAGCTCCGCGCCCAGCCCGGGCCGCTGCACGACCAGCGTGGCGACATGCCGCTCCCAGGCCGCGATCGGGCCGGCGTCGGGCTCGTCGTCCGCGGCCACACCCGGGGGGATCTCAGGAGATGCGGGAAGCCTCACCACCAGCCGCGCGGGCGCGCCCTGTCGCGCCGCGCCCGCCACCGCCCTGGCGACGTCGGTGGTCAGCGCCGCGGGGGTGAGCTCGAGGCGGTGCGCCACCTGTTGTGAGTACAGGTCGCGCGCCGTTGCCTCAGGGATGCGCGCGAGGACGGCGATGGCGCGCGCCGCGCCGGCGCGGCGCTCCTCCACCGACCCCGACTCGGCGTCGACCAGGGCGCGGTCGAGCAGGACCTGCCACTCCCGGGGCGCCGCGGCGACCCTGGTGGCGAACGCGGCCGGGTCCGCCCGGACCAGCTCGTCGGGATCCTTCACGTTGCCGGGGAGCACGCACACGCGGCCCTCCAGGCCCTCCGCGGCGATGAGGTCGACCGCCTTGCGTGTCGCCGCCTGGCCGGCGTCGTCGGCGTCGAAGCAGAGCACTACGACCCGCGCATGGCGCGCGAGCAATCGCACCTGCCGCTCGGTGAGCGCGGTGCCGCTGCTAGCCACGGTCTGCCTCACCCCGGCGGCGTGCGCCGCCACCACGTCGAAGTAGCCCTCGACCATCACCACCTGCCCCGCCTCGGCGATGGCGGGCCTCGCCAGGTCGATCCCGAAGAGGGCGGTGGACTTGTCGTAGGCATCGGTGGCCGGGGTGTTCAGGTACTTGGGACGCGCCTCGCCGAGGGCGCGGCCGCCGAAGCCCAGCACCTGGCCGCGCTCGTCGCGGATCGGGAACACCAGGCGGTGACGGAAGCGGTCCCGGGCTCCGCGCCGGTCCGCGGCGTAGGCAAGGCCGGACGCCACCACCTCCTCGACGGTGCCGTGGCCGCGGCGAGTGAGGTACTCCACCAGTGCATCCCCGCGCACGCCGCCGGCGGGCGCGAAGCCGATCCCGAACCGCCGCGCCGCTTCCTCTGTGACCGCGCGCGCGTGCAACAGGTCGCGCCCCGGCTCGCCGACCGCTGTCTCCCAGAGCACGTATTCGTAGTACGCCTGGGCCAGGCGCGAGAGCTCGATGGCCCGCTGGCGGCGCTTGGCAGTGCCGCGGCGTTCGCCACCGGTGCGCTGCTCCAGTTCCACGCCCGCGCGCTCGGCGAGGATCTGCAGGGCCTGGCGGAAATCGACCCGCTCGATGCGCTCGATGAAGGTGAAGACGTCGCCGCCTTCGCTGCACCCGAAGCAGTACCAGGCCTGGCGCTGCTGGTCGACATGGAACGAGGGGGTCCTCTCCGAGTGGAAGGGGCAGAGCCCCTTGTGCGAGCGGCCGCTGCGCTGCAGCCGGACGTAGCCACCCACGACCTCGACGACGTCGAGGCGTGCCTTGATCTCAGCGACCGCGTCCGAGGCCATCAGCCGGGCCGCCCCGGGGGAACCGGCACAGCCGCGAGTCTAGCGAACATCCGTTCCGTCCGGAGTGCGGCGGGTCGGCGGCCGTCAGCTGCCGAACAGGCCGCCCCGGCGGCGACCCTGCTTGGGCGCTCGCGCCGCCTGGTCGCGGAGCTCGCCGATCAGCTTGTCGCGCTGCCCGAGCTCGTCGCGCAGCTGGTGGATGAGGCGGTCGCGGGAGGCGGTGACGCGATCGCGCTCGGCGATCAGACGGTCGCGCTCGAGGATGGCCGCCAGGCGGGTGTGGAGCTGCTCGCGCAGCGTGGCGAGGTCGCGATCGCGGTCCGCGAAGGCGGCGACGGCCGCGGCCGCGTCGGCGTCGCGCGCCTGGCCCGCCGCCTCCAGCTGGGAGCGCAGCGCGTCCATCTCGTTGCGCAGCCGAAGCTGCCGGCCGCGTTCGTCGGCCAGGAGGGTTTCGTAGCGGAGTCTGTACTCGGCGTGGACGCGCTGCTCGTGGGTGCGCTCCCAGCGGTCGAGCAGCGCCGCGACCAGCTCGCGCGCGTCGATGCCGGGGCCGATCAGACCCTCGCGGGCCATGTCCACCGTTTCCTGCGGCGCGGGGCGAGCGACGACCGCGCCACCCTGCAGCGCGGGGTTGGCAGGTCGACCCCGCGCGGCGATGACCTCGCCGCTCACCGGGAGGGTCGGGGTCACGTCCGGCCTGTCGCCGCTCCGGCTCGGCCCCCCCGCTTCGCGACCGTCGCGACGCGCAGCGATCTCCGACCAGACGCCGTGCTCGCTCGCGGCGGCTGGGCGCGCCTCGACGGTCTCGGGCGGCGGCGGAAGCGCCGAGGCGGCGACGCGATACTGCACCCCGTCGGGCCCGTCCAGGCGGCGTCCCGGGACTGTGCCCGCCTCGATCCGCCGCATCAGCATGGCCACCGGGAGACCGAGCCGAAGGGCGACTTCCTCGACCGACAGCTCGTCCTCGATCTCGTCGACGGACGTGCGGAGTCGGGCACCCTTCGACACGGGTCAAGCGTACGGGAAAAGCGGGCGAGCGCACACCCTCCGGAGGGACATGGAACCCACCGGCGCGGGCCGCGGGCGATTCAGCGGCCGAGCACCTCGATGCGGTACGTGGAGTTGTCGGTCAGGAGCGTGATGCCCCCTGTGGCCGTGGTGATCACCGCCCGCACCGGCGACGTGTTGAAGACCTCGGGCGCGTCCTCCTCCTCCATCACCGAGCGGCGCACGAGGTACGGCAGGCCGGGCGTCGGTGGCGCCAGCTCGTCACCCTCGATGACGCGGCCGTCCTCGAGCATCGTGGGCCGCCCCGCGCGGGTTCCGACCTTGCGGATGGTGACGTGCTCAGCCATCCGGGCGGCTTCCCACCTAGGAGCCCGTCTCGGTAAGCCGCGACTGATCCGCCGGCCGGGCCGCCGAGGTCAAGGCGGTGCACGAGCACCGCAGGGAGCGGATCGGTAGATCCGTGACCGAGGAGCGCAGAAGCCGACGACGAGATCGGCAGGTCCGGGTGGATGCAGCGGTCATGTGCATTACCGCGACGGGCTCCTAACGATCGCGCTCGGCGGCCGCGAGCACCGCCTGCGCCGCCGCCAGCCGCGCCACCGGCACCCGATACGGCGAACAGCTGACGTAGTCGAGGCCCAGCTCCTCGCAGAGCGCGATCGAGGCCGGGTCGCCGCCATGCTCGCCGCAGATGCCGACCTCGAGGTCGGGCCGTGCCGCGCGCCCTTCCTCGACCGCCAGTCGCATCAGGCGGCCGACCCCGACGGTGTCGAGGCTCTCGAAGGGATTGCTCGGCAGCACGCCGTCCTCGACGTAGCGCAGCAGAAACGCGCCCTCGGCGTCGTCGCGGCTGATGCCGAACGTGGTCTGGGTGAGATCGTTGGTCCCGAAGGAGAAGAACTCCGCGTGCTCGGCGATGGCGGCGGCGGTCAGGGCGGCGCGGGGGATCTCGATCATGGTGCCGACCTTGTAGTGGACCTGCACCCCTTGCTCGGCGATGACCTGCCGGGCGGTGCGCTCGACCACCTCGCGCGTGCGGCTCAGCTCGTTGACGTGGCTCACCAGTGGAACCATGATCTCCGGGCGCGCGTCCACCCCCTCCCGCTTGAGCTGGGCCGCCGCCTCGATGATGCCGCGCACCTGCATCTCGACGATCTCCGGGAAGCGCAGCCCGAGGCGGCAACCCCGCAACCCGAGCATGGGGTTCTGCTCGTGCATGGCACGAACCGCATCGAGCAGGCGCCGCTGCTCGGCGTACTCGGCCTCGGGGCGTCCCTGCACCTTCGCCGTGGTCACGGCGACGAGCAATTCCTCCAGGGATGGCAGAAACTCGTGGAGCGGCGGGTCGATGAGGCGGATCACCACGGGCAGGCCGTGCATCGCCGCAAGGATGCCGTGGAAGTCCTCGCGCTGGAAAGGGAGGAGCTCGGCGAGGGCGGCGCGCCGCTCGGCCTCGTCGACGGCCAGGATCATGCGCTGCACGATGGGCAGCCGCTCCTGCTGCATGAACATGTGCTCGGTGCGACACAGACCGATGCCCTGGGCGCCGAACGCCCGCGCCCGCTCGGCATCGTGCGGGTAGTCACCGTTGGCCCACACCTGGAGCCGGCGCAGCGAGTCGGCGTGGCGGAGCAGTTGCTCGAGGTCGCCGCTGATCTCCGGCTCGATCATCGGCACCGCCCCGGCGATGATGTTGCCGGTGCTCCCGTCGATGGTGAACGCCTCGCCCTCGCGGATGGTCCGGCCCGCGGCTGTGAGCTGACGCTTCTCGAGATCGACCTTGATGGACTCGGCACCGGCCACACAGGGCTTGCCCATGCCCCGCGCCACCACCGCGGCGTGGGAGGTGCGGCCGCCGCGCGCGGTCAGGACGCCCTCGGCGGCGATCATGCCGTGGACGTCATCGGGATTGGTCTCGATTCGGACGAGGATGACCTTTTCTCCGCGCGCTACCCACTCCTCGGCGCGATCGGCGTCGAACACCGCCTTGCCGTAGGCCGCGCCCGGCGACGCCGCCAGGCCGGTGGCGAGCACATCGAGCCTGGCGGCGGGGTCGATGCGCCGGTGCAGGAGCTGGTCGATGTGCGCCGGCTCGACACGGGCCACCGCCTCCGCTCGTGTGATCAGGCGCTCGCGAACCATGTCCACGGCGATCTTCACCGCCGCCTGCGCGGTGCGCTTGCCGCTGCGCGTCTGCAGCATGTAGAGCCGCCCGCGCTCGATGGTGAACTCCAGGTCCTGGATGTCCCGGTAGTGCTTCTCGAGCTGTTTGGCGATGGCCTCGAACTGCCGGTATACCCGCGGGAGCTGCTCGCGCAAGGTGGCGATCGGTTGCGGGGTACGGATTCCCGCGACCACGTCTTCACCCTGGGCGTTGAGCAGGTACTCACCGAAGAGCACGCGCTCCCCGGTGTTGGGGTCGCGCGTGAAGGCCACCCCCGTTCCCGAGTCGTCGCCCATGTTGCCGAAGACCATGGACTGCACGTTGACGGCGGTGCCCAGGTCGTGGGGGATCCGGTTGAAGTTGCGATAGTCGGTGGCCCGCTTGTTGTTCCAGGAGCCGAAGACCGCGCCGATGGCGGCGCGCAGCTGCTCCAGCGGCTCCTCGGGAAAGTCGCCACTGGCGTGCCGGCGCACGATCCTGCGGTACTCGTCGATGAGGCGACGCAGCGCCTCAGGCTTCAGCTCGGCGTCGGTGGCGACGCGCGCCCTCTCCTTGGCGGTCGTGAGCGCGTGCTCGAACAGGTCACCCTCGACCCCGAGCACGATCTTGCTGAAGAGCTGGATGAAACGGCGCTGCGCGTCGAGCGCGAAGCGTTCGTTGCCGGTGAGCGCCGCCAGCCCGGCGACGGTGGTCGCGTTGAGGCCCAGGTTGAGGACGGTGTCCATCATCCCCGGCATGGAGAACCTGGCTCCGGAGCGGACGGACACCAGCAGCGGGTTGCGCGGATCGCCGAAGCCCTTGCCCGTCTTGTGCTCCACCACCTCGAGCGCCGTCAGGGCCTGCTCCCATGCCCCCTCGGGCAAGCGCTCACCGAGGCGGTAGTACTCGTTGCAGGCCTCGGTCGTGATGGTGAAGCCGGGCGGAACGGGGAGCCCGGCGCGGGTCATCTCGGCCACCCCCGCGCCCTTGCCGCCGAGCAGGTCGCGCATGCCGGCGTCGCCCTCCTCGAAGAGCCAGACCCACTTGTGCGCCGCCGGCGCGGTCACGGCCGCAGCCGCGGGTCCCACCCCGCCGCGCGGACCCTTGCCGTCCGCGGCCGCCCCCGTCCTGCTGCCGGTCGGCTTCTTCGAAGGCGTGCGAACGGCCATGGACTCTCCTGGTTGGGGCGGTGAACCGGGGGGGCGTGGTCGGGCCCCCGAGGGTAGCACCGGCGGCGGCGAACTCGCCCCCAAGCGGACGGCTCGGCGACGGCCCGCGCGCAGCCCCGGGTCAGGCCGGGCCTGCGGCCCCCTGGGCACGGGCGGCGGCGCGTCGCCGGCCGGCGGCGAGCTGATCCGCGAGCGCCGCCGCGAGCGCATCGGTGGCCACGCGTACCTGGGTCATCCCGTCGCGCTCACGGATGGTCACTGCGTGGTCGTCCAGGCTCTCGAAGTCCACGGTGACGCAGAGTGGGGTGCCGACCTCGTCCTGCCGGCGATAGCGGCGGCCGATCGCCTGGGTCTCGTCGTACGCGGTGGAGAACTCGCTGCGCAGCCCATGCTCGATGCGCCGTGCGACCGCGCAGAGCTCAGGCCGCTTGGACAGCGGCAGCACGGCCACCTGGACCGGGGCGATGTCGGGATGCAGGCGCAGGACCACGCGCTTCTCGCCACGCACCTCCTCCTCGTCGTAGGCGTCGCACAGAAGGGTGATGAAGATGCGGTCCACCCCGACCGCGGTCTCCACGACGTGGGGCACGTAGCGACGCTGCTCGACATCGTCGAAGTAGGAGAGGTCGCGCCCGCTGCGCTCCATGTGCGCGCGCAGGTCGTAGTCGGTGCGCTTGGCGATGCCCTCGAGCTCACCCCACCCGAAGGGAAAGCGGTACTCGATGTCGCTCGTCCCGGAGCTGTAGTGGGAGAGCTCGTCGGAGGCGTGCGCGCGCAGCCGCAGATGCTCGCGGCGGACGCCGAGGTCGTCGACGAACCAGGCCAGGCGATCCCCGCACCAGTGCTCGTACCACAAGTCGTCACTCCCCGGCTCGATGAAGTACTCCATCTCCATCTGCTCGAACTCGCGCACCCGGAAGATGAAGTTGCTCGGCGAGATCTCGTTGCGAAAGCTCCTGCCCACCTGAGCGATGCCGAAAGGCAGGCGACGGCGCGTGGCATTGAGCACGTTGGCGAAGTTGACGAACATGCCCTGCGCGGTCTCGGGGCGGAGATACACCTGGGCGGCATCGTCCTCAACGGGACCGAGGAACGTCCTGAACATCAGGTTGAACTGGCGCGCCTGGGTGAGCGGGCCGTCGTCTTCGGGGCAGATCCGTTGGGTGGCGTCCTTGCCCCGCGCCGCACGCTCGGCGGCGATGTGGTCCTCGCGCCAGCGCCGGCCACACCGAGTGCAGTCGACGAGCGGGTCGGCGAAGCTCGCCACGTGACCGCTGGCGACCCAGACCTCGGGATTCATGATGATCGAGGTCTCGATCCCCTCGACGTCGTCGCGCAGGTCCACCATGCGCCGCCACCAGCTGTCGCGAATGCGCCGCCGCAAGCGGACCCCGAGCGGGCCGTAGTCGTAGAGGGCGTTGATCCCGCCGTAGATCTCGCTGGAGGAGAAGACCAGTCCGCGCTGCTTGCAGAGCGGCACCAGCACGCGGTCGACGAGGTCTGGGGGCGGCGTGTAGGCGGGCTCGGGCATGGGGGCGGGAGTGTACCCAGGCGCCCCGTTCACACGATCCCGGCCCCGCGCGAGGGGGCTCACACCGCGGTCCGGTGCCGCTCCAGAGAGCGCAGCACCTCCAGGCTGCGCAGGCGGCGGTCGACGTGCTGCTCGAGCTCGCGCTCCACCACCGCCTCCAGCGTATCGAGAACCGCGCCGCTGAGGCGCAACCGGGAGTAGAGGGCCTCGTCGCCGGCGGCGACGACGCGCAGAACCTTGATGACGGCAGTGCTGCAGTCGACAGCCCCAGGATCGCTGGCGGCGCACCGAGGACAGAGCAGGCCCCCGCCGACGACGCTGAAGGGATGCGGCGCGTCGCGCAGCCGCGCGCCGCAGTTGGCGCACTGCCACAGCTCGGGGGCGTAACCGAGGCGGTCGATGATGCGCCGAGCGAACCATGCCGCCGCCACCCGGGGGTCGCGGGAGGCGTCACCGCAGCCGTCGAGCGCAGCCGCCACCAGGTCGTAGACCTCGGGCTCGAGCGGATGACCCTCCTCGAGGACGCGGTCGGCGAGCTCGGCCACCAGGGCGGCACAGGCGGCGCGCCGCGGATCGTCGAGTACGGGCGCGCTCCCGCTGCGCTGCGCCTGGGTGAGCACCAGGAGCTCGCCCCGGCCCCTGGTCAGCTGCAGCGAGGAGCGCGCGAACAGGTCGGTATGCGGCGTCATCCTCGCCCCCGCCTTGCGGACCCCGCGCGCGATCACGCCCAGCTTGCCGTGGGTTCTAGTCAGAATCGTCAGGATCCTGTCGGTGTCGCTGTAGTCGACGCGGCGCAGCACCACGCCCTCGTCGACGAAGGAGGTCACGTCGCTCGCGGCTTGTCGACGCTGGGCTCGGCCGGGCGGGCCGTCGGGGGCGGAGGTGACTCGGCCCCAGCGGCGCCCTCCCGCGTGCCGGGGGTCGCCTTCTCGACGGCGTCAAAGGCGCGGTCGTCACGCTGGGTCACGCCGTTGCGCTCAACGGCGAAGGGCCGGGGGCTGCTGATGCGCACCGTCTGAATGCTGTTGCGGCGCACCGACTCCACAGTGAGCGTGGTGTCACCGAGCTCCACCACCGCCCCGGGGTTGGGGATCTCGCCGAGGCGCTCGTAGATGAGCCCGCCGATGCTGTCCGACTCCAGCTCTTCGGGATCGACGGCGAGGTGAAGCAGCTCGACGGCGTCCTCGATGGAGAGACGCGCGGTCACGAGCGCCTCGGTGTCGCTGAGGAATTGCACCTCCTCCTGTTCGGCGATGTCGTACTCGTCACGGATCTCCCCGATGATCTCCTCGGTGAGGTCCTCCATGGTGACCAGCCCGGCGGTGCCGCCGTACTCGTCCACCACGATGGCGATGTGCACCTTCTTGACCTGCAGCTCGTGGAGCAGTTCGCCGGCGCGCTTGCTCTCCGGCACGAAGGAGGGCGCCCGGGCGACCTGCCGCAGGGTGGCGCCGGGCTCGCGCGGCCGCAGCAGATCCTTCGCGTAGACCACGCCCACGACGTTGTCGATGGTGGTCTCGTAGATGGGGATGCGCGAGTGCCCGGTGGCGTTGACCAGGGCGATGACGTCATCCACGCTGCCCGCCGCCTCGACGCCGGCGATGTCCACGCGCGGCACCATGAGCTCGCGGACGACCTTGTCAGTGAGCTCGAGGACGCCGTGGATCATCTCGCGCTCCTCCTCGTCGACCACGCCCTGCTGTTCGCCGACCGTGACCAGCATCTTCAGATCCTGCTCGGTGACGAAGGGGCCGCGCACCTCGCGCGCCTGGCCGAGGGCGCGCAGTGGCAGGGTGCCCAGGAAGGTAAGGCCGCCGACCACCGGGCCCAGCCCTACAGTCAGGGCGCGCACGACGGGACCCAGCCCCAGGGCGACCCGTTCGCTGTAGCGCAGCGCCATCGACTTGGGAGCGATCTCGCAGAGCACCAGCACCAGGATCGAGAGGACCAGGTCGACGATGAAGTGGTTGACATCGGGCAGCTGTTCGGCGGCGTAGAGAACCGCCGCCGTGGAGGCCACGATCACGGCCACGGTGTTGAGCGTGAGGATGGTCGAGAGTGGCGCGTTGGGGTTGGCCTGCATGCGGGCCACCACCACCGCCCGCCGATCCCCCGCCTCCGCGCGGCTGCGCATGCGCAACTTGCTGGCACTGTTGAGCGACGTCTCGGCGGCGGCCGCGAACGTCGCCACCAGCATCGCGACCACGAGCAGGACGAGGTAGCCACTCATCGCCATCGCACCAGGGAGGCGCGCCGGGCGCCTGGAGGCCGCTTGTCGCTTGATGCGCTCATCGGAAAAGCTCGCTCACGCTTCGGCCCTCGTGCACGCGCACGATCGCCTCGGCGACGAGCGGTGCCACCGAGAGGATGTGCAGCCGGTCCAGCGCGTGACCGTTGCGCTGCGCATCGTTCAGCGGAATGGTGTCGGTGATGGCGATGGCGTCGATGGGAGCCGCGTGCAGCCGCTGCAGGGCGCCGTTGCTCAGGACCCCGTGGGTGGCGACCACGTCGACGCCGGTGGCTCCCTCGCGCCGCAGTGCGTTGGCGGCCGCCACCAGCGTCGCGCCCGTGGAGATGAGGTCGTCGATGATCACGCAGCGACGGCCGTCCACCTCACCGATCACCCGGTGCATCTCCACTGTGTCGTCGCGCGGCCGGCGCTTGTCGATGATGGCGATGCTGGCTGCCTCGCCGAGATGGGAGGCCAGCGCCCGGGCGCGCGCGGTGCCGCCCACGTCGGGGCTGACGATGACCACGTCGCGTCCGTGCCGTTCGAGCACGTGGCGGCCCAGGATCTTCACGGCGGTGAGCGCATCCACCGGGATGTCGAAGAACCCCTGGATGGCCTCGGCGTGGAGGTCGACCGTGATCACCCGGCTGGCGCCCGCCGCCTGGATGAAGTTGGCCATGAGCTTGGCGGTGATGGGATCGCGAGCCTGGGTCTTCTTCTCCTTGCGCGCGTACCCGAAATAGGGGATCACCGGAGTGATGCGCGAGGCCGACGCGCGCCGCAGCGCGTCGAGGATGACGAAAAGCTCCATGTAGTGCTCGTTGACGGGCGGACACGTCGGCTGGATGACGAACACGTCCTGGCCGCGCACCGAGTCGGCGATCTTGACGTCGAGCTCGCCGTCGGAGAACCGCTTCACCTCCATCTCGGTGAGCGGGATGTCGGTCTCGTCGGCGATGAGCGTGGCCAGGGCGGGGTTGGCGGTGCCCTTGAGAAGGCGGAGCGCTCCGAACGAGGAGATGCTCATGCGGGCTCCGCCTGGCGGGCCAGGCGCCGCCGCTCCACCCAGCCCAGCACGTTGCGTTGTTCGCCCCGCTCCACCGCCAGCGCCCCTGCGGGCACATCCTTGGTGATCACCGAGCCCGCGGCCAGGTAGGCGCCACGCCCGATGCGCAAGGGCGCCACGAGCATGACGCCGCTGCCCACGAAGACGGCGTCCTCGATGACGATGCGGTGTTTCGCGTCACCATCGTAGTTGCAGGTCACCGCCCCCGCGCTGAAGTTGACGCCCTCGCCGACGTCGCTGTCGAGCAGGCAGGAGAAGTGGCTGATCTGGGTGTGGGCGCCGACGTCGCTGTTCTTCACCTCGGCGTGCGTCCCCAGCGACACACCGCGCCGCAGGGTGGTGCCGGGGCGCACGCGCGCGTACTGGCCGATGACGACCTCATCGGCGAGGGCGCACTCCTCCAGCGACGCCGCGCCGATGCGCACGCGGTCACCGGCCTGGACGTCGCGGAGCTGTGCCATCGGCCCGACCTCGCAGCCGGCGCCCAGGCGGGTGGCGCCGCGCAGCACGGTCATGGGGCGCAGCACAGTGTCGCGGCCCACCTCGACGGCGGCGTCGACGAAGGTGGTGGCGGGGTCCTCGACTGTGACCCCGTCGACCATCAGCGCGTCGAGGGTGCGCCGGCGCAGCACCGCCTCAGCATCGGCGAGGTCGCGGCGATCGTTCACTCCGATGGTCTCGTCGCGGTCCTCGGCGACCAGGACGGCCGCCGGGGCGAGGGCCGCCACCACGTCGGTCAGGTAGCGCTCGCCCTGGGCGTTGTCGGGGCGCAGCGCCTCCAGCGCCGGCCAGAGCGCCTCCCCGGCGAAGACGTAGACGCCGGCGTTGCAGAGCGTCGGCGCCACGGCGTCCGGGTCGAGGTCGCGGTCCTCGATCACCGCGGTGGCGTCTCCCCGAGCGTCGCGCACCACGCGGCCCAGCCCGCGAGGGTCGGAGCCTTCCACCGCGAGCAGGCTGCAGCGCAGCCCGCGCCGGCGGTGCAGCTCGAGCAGCCGGCGCAGCGTCTGGGGACGCAGCAGCGGACAGTCGCCGTAGGTGACCAGCACCTCGCCGGTCGAGCGCAGCCCCTCGGGCACGCTGCGCAGCGCATCGCCGGTGCCGCCCGGCGCCGCCTGCTCGACACACCGCGCGCTGCCATCGAGGACGGCGCGCACGGCGCCATCATCCGGGCTCACCACGACCAGCGGCAGGGAACCGGTCGCCTCGGCGGCGGCGCACACGACGTGGACGACGAGAGGCCGGCCCCCCAGCGGGTGGAGCACCTTGGGACGCTCGCTGCGCATTCTCGTGCCCCGCCCAGCGGCGAGCACGACCGCCTGGGTCCCATCGGCCACGACCCCCGAGTATAGGGCTCCCCGGCCCCGTTTCCGGCCTCGTTTCGGCGCCCACTCGCGGGACCCCGGCGCCTGGTCGCGTCAGGCGTCCGCGAAGTTCGGCGGGCGCTTCTCGCGAAACGCCGCCCAGCCCTCGACGGCCTCGGGGGCATCCTGGCTGGCCGCCTGAGCCAGGCTCTCCAGCTCGAGGACCGCGGCGAAATCGGCCGCCTGGGCGTGCCGGAGGGTCCGCTTGGTCATGCGCATCACGGCGGGAGCGCCGGTGGCGATGGAGGCGCCGAGCGCGGCTGCCTCGGCGGCGAGCCGGCTGTCATCGACCAGGCGCTCGACCAACCCGATCTCCAAAGCCCGTGCGGCATCGATGATCTCGCCGCTGAGCAGCAGCTCGGCCGCGTGGCCGGGGCCGACCAGTCGGCTGAGCATGGCCGTCGCCCCCCCACCGGCGTGGATGCCGAGGCGCACGAAGGTCGCCCCGAAGCGGGCTGAGCGGCCCGCGATGCGGATGTCGGCGCAGAGCGCCAGGTTGAGGCCGGCGCCGATGGCGGGGCCGTTGACCGCGGCGATCACGGGGAGGTCGAGATCCCGCAGGTCCAGGAAGGCGCGGTAGTAGGACTGCAGCAGCTCGCGGCGGGCGAGCACGCCGCTCGCGGCCTGACGCACGGCGCCGAGATCGGCGCCCGAGCAGAACGACGCCCCAGTCCCGGTGATGACCACGCAGCGGGCGCCACGGTCCTCACCGACCGAGGCCACCGCCGCGCGGATGGCGGCGGCCAGGACCGGGTCGAGGGCGTTGCGGCGCTCCGGATCGTCAAGTCGCAGTGTGACCACGGGGCCGGCTCGCTCGACGTGAAGCGGCATGGGCGAGCAGGGTACGGAGCCGGGCGCGGCTGCCATCAGGCTCGGGGCGGACGCAGCAACGAGGCCATCGCCGCCAGCTGTTCGCGGGTGCCCATGGCGATCACGAGGTCCTCGCCGCTCAGCGACTCGGCGTCGTCGGGGCCCACGCTGAGGTGACCGTCGCTGCCGCGCACCGCCAGCAGCGTGGCCCCCGAGTTGCGCAGCCGGCCGGCGGTGAGGCCACCCTCGAGCCCCGCCGGGACCAGGAGCTCTTCGATGGCCATGCGGTGGCTGCCGTCCGACATCACTATGTCGATCACATCAACGACCGCCGGCTGCAGCGCGAGGTCGGCCATGCGCCGACCGCTCAGGGAATAGGGGCTGACGACGCGGTCGGCTCCGGCGCGCTGGAGCTTGGCCACGGAGTCCGGATACGAGGATCGGGCCACGATGAAGACCGCCGGGTTGAGAGAGCGGGCGGTGAGCACGATGTAGACGTTGCGCTCGTCGGAGTCGACCGCGCTCACCAGCGCGCGGGCGCGCTCGATGCCGGCGGCTGCCAGCACCTCGTCGGAGGCCGCGTCTCCGACCACGTGGAGGCGGTTGTCCCGGTGCACGGCGGCCAGCGGCTTTTCGTTGATCTCGACCACAACATAGGGGTGTCCCTGCGCCTCGAGGTCGTACACCACCTGCTCGCCAGTCCTTCCGTAGCCGCAGACGATGACGTGATCGCGGAGGGCGCGCAGCCCGGCGTCCATGCGGCGGTACCTCCGGTACTCCCTCCAGCGCCCGCTGGAGAGCTGCTCGACGAGGACACCGAACGTATACAGGAATCCGATCACCCCGAAAGCGATCAGGCTGATGGTGAACACCTTGCCGGCGGTGTCGAGGGGGCGCACGACGTCGTAGCCGACCGTGGTGATGGTGATCACCGTCATGAAGACGGCATCGATCACCGGATAGCCCTCGATGACCACGTAGCCGACGACCCCGTAGGGGATGATCACGGCGAGCAGGACGAGGGCGCTCAGAAAGGGCCGCAGCGGGTGGCCGGCGGGCCGTCCGGGGGTCACAGCCGCATCACCGCTGCGGGGCTGCCCCGCGGCAGGCGACCACCGGGGACGTGCTCATCGCGTGGAGAAGCCTAGCCCCGGGGCCCGCGGGCCGGCCGGTCGGCCAGAATGGCAGCGCCAGACATGTCCGCACATCTGCCCGAGGCCTTGCGCGAGGAGGTCGCGACCGGAGCGCGCCGCCTCGCCGCCGAGCGGCTTGTCATCGGCACCGCGGGCAACCTGAGCGCGCGTGCCGGCGACCTGGTCGCGGTGACGCCGACAGGCGCGGTCCTCGCCGACCTGGTCGCGGACGATGTGAGCGTCGTCGACCTCGACGGACGGGTCGCCGGCGGCCGCCTGGCACCGACATCGGAGCTCGCCCTCCACCTCGGCATCTACCGGCGCTTCGCTACCGGTGCGGTGGTGCACACGCACTCACCGATGGCGACAGCGCTTGCCTGCGTGCTCGACGAGCTGCCCTGCATCCACTATCAGATGATCCCCCTCGGCGGCGCCGTGCGGGTCGCGCCGCACGTGACCTTCGGGACCGACCAGCTCGCCGAGCAGGTGCTCGACGCGCTGGAGGGACGCTCGGCCGCGCTGATGTCGAACCACGGATGCGTCGTCCACGCGCCGGCAGTGGCCGCGGCCGTCGAGCTGGCGATGCTCCTCGAGTGGGCCTCCACGGTCTACTGGCACGCCGCTCAGCTGGGGACCCCCCGGGTGCTGGACGAAGCCGGCCTCGACGCGGTGCGCGCGGCCATCGAGGCACGCGGTTACGGCCGGACGCAGGCGCTCGACCGGCCCGGTGACGCCGGCTGACCGGCCCTCACTCCGCCACCGCAGGCGCTGGGATTTCCGTCAGCAGCTGATGAATCGCCGCCGGTGTGAGCGGCGAGACCACGCCGCGCTCGGTCACGAGGGCGTGCACGAGCGCGGCAGGCGTGACGTCGAACCCGGGATTGAGGACGGGGGTGCGCTCGGGGGCGCTGCGCTCGATGCCCAGACCGACGACCTCCCCGGGCCCACGATCCTCGATGGGGATGCCGGCGCCGGTCAAGCACGCGGCGTCGATCGTGCTGGTGGGCGCGACGACGATAAGAGGGACGTCGTGGTGCGTGCAGGCGACCGCGAGCCCGTAGGTCCCCACCTTGTTGACAACGTCGCCATTGGCGGCGATGCGATCGGCGCCGACAAGCACCGCGTCGATTTCGCCGCGACGCATGAGCGTGGGCGCGAGCGAGTCCACCACGAGCACATGAGGGATGCCGGCCGCGTCGAGCTCGAAGGCGGTGAGGCGCGCGCCCTGGAGGCGGGGCCGGGTCTCGTCGACGTAGACCATCGCCAGGCGGCCCCTCTCGAAGAGCTCGTGGACTGCAGCCAGCGCGGTGCCGCGCTCGACGGTCGCCAGCGCCCCGGCGTTGCAGTGCACCAGTAGCCGCGCCTGGTCGGGGAGGAGATCCGCCGCCAGCCGTCCCATCGCGAGCGACGCCTCCAGCTCGAAGCGCTCGAGACCGGCAGCTGTCTCCTCCAGCCCGGCGACCAGCCCGCGCGTCGTGCACCCGTCCGCCGCAGCTCGGTGCGCGGTGTCGAGCATCCGTCGCACCGCGTGGCTGAGATTGACCGCGGTGGGCCGCGCGGCGATGAGCCGGTCGCCGCCAACCTCGACGGCGGCCATGACCGACGCGATGTCACCCTCGGCCGCCGCCGCCCGGCGGGCCGCGAGCACCACCCCGTAAGCCGCGGCGACGCCGATCGCCGGTGCGCCGCGCACCACCATGTCGCGGATGGCGGACGCGACCTCCTCGGCGCTCGTGCAGCGCACCTCGTCGCACCGGGCCGGCAGGCCGCGCTGGTCGAGCAGGGCCAGCGTCCCCGGCTCATAGCGCAGCGTGCGCGGGAGCCCCGCTCTCTCGGCGGTCACGATGCGGGGCAGCGTAGCTCGGAGCCGCGCTGCGGCGACGTTCACCGCCGCGCCCACCCCTTCAGTGAGCTTGGTGGGCAGAATGTGAGTGGCAGCGCCCGCTGGGGCATCCGGCGGACAGGCGGGACGTGCGCGATGGGGAGTCGCCAAGTGGTAAGGCACCGGACTTTGGATCCGGCATTCCTGGGTTCGAATCCCAGCTCCCCAGCCCAAACGCGTCAAACGACACTGGATTCGAACTCCAAACGCCTCAGGGAATCCGATCGTGCGCATACCGCCTCGGCGAGCGACGGGACCCTGTTTCGTGCCGCACACGAACTGGTACACGCACGCATGGCGCAAGGCGCCAATTCTGGGAGCGGCTGATAGCGAACGTCGGGATTGTTCTGGTGTTCGCGGCGTTCTATTTGAGGTTCCTGAAGCGGCCATGAGCGTGCAGCCGACGTAATGCGCCCCGGTACCGGACCGCGCAACCGGCCAGTTGACTGTGGTGCCGATTCGCGTGCGCGACATCAAGATTCAGCAGCAGCTTTTGACCGCGCTGCGCGCGGCACTGAGCGAAACCTATATCGCGCCGTCGATCACGGAACACGCCGATTTCGACAAAGCGGAAGCATGGGCGACCAGCACTTCCCGGTGGGAAACCACCGTCCAATCCCCGTGGCCCGCGCCGCCACCGAGCCTGGTTCTCGCACCGGCTGGCCCTGCCCGTCATGGTTCGGGTGTTACCGCCCTCGCCGCGATTCTCACGCTCCCGCTGCGGCTGGCGTGGTTCCTGTTCCGGCCCATCGTCGGCATGCTCGCCGGACTGCTGAGTGTCGCTGCCTTCCTCGTCCTGGTCGCCGTTCTGGTGGCCCACGCCCTGCGCTGATGCGCCCGGCCCTGCTCGTCATGGTCGTCCTCGGGTTGGTCGGGTGTTCGCCTCCAACGAGCTCCACCACCTCCCCGGAGCCGGTTCGATGGCGATCACCACGGGTTCACCGGCGCCGCCCGGCTCGTGCCATGCGAGAGACAGCGGCTTTCTCCCCGACCCGGTCTGCACCCGTGTCGATGCCGATTCGCGGGTCACCCCCGACACCATCTCGACCACCATCTGCCGGTCGGGATAACCCTCGACCGTCCGCCCGCCGGTGTCGGTGACTGAACCGATTAAGCGCGAAAGGATGAGCGCGTACGGCATCGCTGCGCCGTTCTCTCCGATTACGAGCTCGACCACCTCATCCCACTGGAGCTCGGCGGGCCAGCCGCTAAAGCACCTCGTTGCCGAACCATGTTGTGAGCGCCTCGGGCAGTCCCGCGTCAGTGCCATCGCCAACCCAGGCGACGTGTCCATCGGGACGCACCAATACGGCGGTCGGTGCGCCGACCTCGCCGAGTACCGGAAGTTCCCAGGTGCCGGCATACGAGGCATCGACGAGCTGAACTTCGTCGGCCCACGGTGCGATGTCGAGGCCGCCGGCGTCACCTAGGTTGAGCAGCACCGGCTTGGCGTCGTGCAACAACGAGAACACTCGCACGGTGCCATCCGCAGTCGCCAGATCCAGGTCGGGCATGCGGCGCCCCAACAGCGGATGTCCCTCACCGAGGTCATACGCAACGTCGAGGCCCGCGATCATGGCGGCGATGTGCTTGCGCGGCTCGTCCATGCGCAGCAGCTCCATCACCGTGTCGCGCAGTGCAACGGACCGGTCGTCCGTTGCGCCGAGCGCCCTCTGCGCCATGGTGTTCCGCAGCACCCGCGCACCAACCGGGTGGCGTTCGGCGTGATACGTGTCGAGGAGGCTCACCGGTGATGTTCCGCTGACCACCTGGGCCAGCTTCCAGCCCAGGTTGACCGCATCCTGCACGCCAATGTTCAACCCCTGGCCTCCCATCGGGGCGTGCACATGTGCCGCGTCTCCCGCAACCAGCACGCGTCCGCTGCGATAGGCCACCGCCTGACGTGTCATGTCGGTAAAGCGAGAGATAAAGCGCGGGCCGTGCGCCCCGTGGTCCGTTCCGTCGACGCGGATGAGCGCTGCGCGGAGATCCTCCAGAGTGGGCTCATCGGTGGGGTTCACCTCGGGTTCGATCAGGGTGACGCCCACGCGTCCCTCCTCGGCGGGGCCGAGGCCGCCGCCGCCACGCAGGCCGAATTCCGGCATCTCCTCCATCTCGACCTCAGCATGGATCCAGCACGTTGTTGGATCCCAGCCCGCGAAATCGATGCCGGCCGCCTTGCGCACAACGCTGCGGCCCCCGTCGCAACCAACCAGAAATTTCGCCCGCAGCGATGTGCCGTCGGACAACGCGACGTCAACGCCGCTGTCGTCCTGCGTGAAACCCGTCACCTCGCGCTCGCGCAGGATGGGAACACCCAGCTCATCGATCCAGCCCGACATGATGCGCTCGAAATGGCTCTGCAACAGCGCCATCCCGTAGTTGTGGCGGGTGGGGAAATCGCTGATGTC
>DATDHG010000006.1:0-8367 GCA_036521675.1 Candidatus Dormiibacterota bacterium | reverse complement strand
TGGGGTCGAGGGCCACCCCGGCGGCGCGTTTCTCGGCCCCACCATCCTGGTCGACGTGACGCCCGAGATGGAGGCGGCCCGTGACGAGATCTTCGGCCCGGTGCTGTCCGTCATCCACACCGAGAGCCTCGACGACGCGATCGCGATCGTCAACCGGAGCCGCTACGGCAACGGGACCTCCATCTTCACCGAGTCCGGAGCGGCGGTGCGACGCTACAGCCATGAGATCGAGGTCGGCATGGTCGGCGTCAACGTGGGCGTCGCGGCGCCCGTGGCGTTCTTCCCCTTCTCAGGGTGGAAGGACTCGTTCCTCGGCGATCTCCATGCGCACGGCGGCGATGCCGTTGATTTCTACACGCGCAAGAAGACCATCACCTCACGCTACTTCACCGAGGAGAGCGGGAAGTTCTTCACCGAACAGTAGCGGTCCGTCCGCTAACGGCGGCTGACCACGCCCCCGGGCGCGACGCCGCCTTCCGTCGAGCGCAGGTGGCCGTGCCTCCGCGCGCCCGCCGGCTGCTCCGCGCGAAGGACCTCATCGATGCCCGGTACTCCGAGCAGCTGGACGTTGACGATCTGGCCCGCGCCGCGTGCCTCTCGCGCGCCCACTTCAGCCGCGAGTTCCGCCGGGTCTTCGGCGAGTCGCCGCATGCCTACCTGCTCACCCGTCGCCTGGAGCGCGCCGCTGCGCTGCTGCGGACCACCGATCGCTCCGTCGCCGACATCTGCTTCGCCGTCGGCGCTCAGAGCGTGGGCTCGTTCACGACCAGCTTCACGCGCACGTACGGCCGGTCGCCGACCGCGTACCGCATCGCCTTCCCGCCGGCGGCCCATCATGCGCTGGTGCCGGCATGCGTCCTGCGGGCGTATGGGCGCCCGCAACGGCGCACGTTTCGAGAAGACGGCAGCGCTCCACGTCCGTAATCTGGCGGGAGACCGTTTCCGACGATAAAGGAGAATCCGATGATCAGGATCGCCAACGCGCAGTTGTGGGTGCACGACCAGGAGACGGCGCTCACGTTCTACACGCAGAAGCTCGGCTTCGAGGTCCGCGCCGACGTGACCCTGCCCGAATTGGGCAACTTCCGCTGGCTGACCGTGGGCCCCGCCGGGCAGGCGGACCTCGCGATCGTCCTGATGGCCATCCCCGGCCCGCCCGTGATGGATGCCGACACGGCCGAGCAGGTGCGCGGCCTCATGGCGAAGGGCTTCGCCGGGACGGTCTTCCTCACGACGGACGACTGCCAGGCGGCTTACGAGGAGCTCAGGGGACGCGGCGTCGAGTTCGTCGAGAAGCCTGAGGAGCGGCCATACGGGATCGACTCGGCCTTCCGCGACCCCTCGGGCAACTCCATCCGCCTCACCCAGGTGCGGGAGATGGCATCGGTCTGAGCCGGCCTCCGCCGGGGACCGAGTCGAGACCACCGAGCACCGTCTCAGTCCGGCGGTCCTCAGGGGTGTAGAGGATGAGCTTGCACCCGGGCTGGTCGGCGATCTCGTAGGCGGTGTGCTCGAACTCGAGGTTTCCCAACTCGGGATGGTGCATGCGCTTGACCCCGAAGGTGCGGCCGCTCACGTCCCGCCGGTTCCATAGAGCCGCGAACTCCGGGCTCTCGGCCTCGAGCTCGGCGATCAGGATTCGGAACTCGGGTTCGTCGAGGTACTGCGCCGCCTCCGCACGGAAGGTCGCGACCATCTTCGCCGCCGCCGCATGCCAGTCCACGATCAGCGTACGGCGGGAAGGCACGAGGAACATCGCCCACATCGCATTGCCCGGGCCCTCGGGCAGCTCCGAGTAGTTGAAGATGGCGGCGGTGGCATGGTTCCAGGCCAGTACGTCCCAGCGCCGGTTGATGACGTATGCGGGGTGGGGTTCCCACCTCTCGAGCACGTGGCGGTGCTCGGCCCGCACCCCGTCCTCGGTAAAGCCGACCGGTGGCTGGTGGCCGGCGAGGAGGAAGAGGTGGACGCGTTCTGTGGGGTCCATCTGGAGGGCTCGCGCAATCGAGCAGAGGACCTTCGGCGAGACGTGGATGTCCCGCCCCTGCTCGAGCCAGGTGTACCAGGTGAGGCCGACCCCCGCCAGCTGGGCCACCTCCTCGCGACGCAGCCCGGGCGTTCGGCGCCTGAAGCCGTTGGGCAGACCCACCGCTTCCGGAGTCCGTCGCGCCCTCCGGCTCCGGAGAAAGGAACCGAGCTCCCCCAGCCGGGTGGTGGCAGTACCAGTATCAATGGACATCTTGTAACAGGATAGCAGCCTCTTCAGACTGTGTCCATGCTTCGCCTGAGGACGCCCACCGACCACCCCTCCCCCATTCCCGCGCTCCCTGAGGAGCTGCCATACGATCCCCGCCGCTGGCGGTCGCTGCCGATCATCCTGACGGCCACCTTCATGGGCCTCTTCGACGTGTTCGTGGTCAACGTGTCTGCGCCTTCCATCCAGCGTGACCTCGGCGCGTCCTCCGGGGGCCTGGAGCTCGTCCTCGCCGCCTACTCATTCACCTATGCCATCGGGCTGGTGACCGGGGGCCGCATGGGTGACCTGTTCGGACGCCGCCGTCTGTTCGTGTTTGGTATGGCGGTGTTCACCGTCGCCTCCCTGCTCTGCGGACTGGCGCCGAGCATCAACCTCCTCATCGCCGGCCGCCTGCTGCAGGGGGCCGGCGCCGCGGCCATGGTCCCCCAGGTCCTTGCCCTCATCAACGTCGGCTTTCCGGTTGCCGAGCGGGCGAGGGCGCTTGCCTTCTTCGGTGCCACCGTTGGCATCGGAACCGTCTCCGGCCAGATCCTCGGTGGTGTCCTCCTCCAGCTCGACATCGCCGGGCTGGGGTGGCGGCCCATCTTCTTCATCAACGTTCCGATCGGCATCCTCGCGGTCACAGGTGCGCTTCGCCTCGTCCCCGAATCGCGCGCCGCCCACGTTGAACCGCTCGACCCCCTTGGCCTCTTCAGTCTGACCGTCGGGCTCGGAGCGCTGCTCGCCCCGCTTGTCCTGGGTCGCAGTGAGGGCTGGCCAGCCTGGACCTGGGCATCACTTGCCACGTCGGTCGTCATGGTTGCCGGTTTCTTGTTCTGGGAGCGTCGGCTCGAATTGCGCGGCGGTGCACCTCTGCTTCGTCCCGGATTGCTGCGCTTGCCCGCGATGATCAGCGGCCTGGGGATCAGCGCAGCGTTCTTTTGCTTCTTTGGGGGCTTTCTCCTGGTTTTCACCGTGTTCCTGCAGGCCGGCCTGCACTACTCGCCGCTCCGCGCGGGTATGACGTTTGCGCCCCTGGGAATCGGATTCGCGTCGTCATCCCTGGTGGGACGACGTCTGGCGGCTCGCTACGGAGCGGCGGTCATCACCACGGGAACGATTCTTTCGGCGTCCGGTCTTGTCGCTCTGTCGCTTGCGATTGCGACCGCGGGACTGGCAACCGGCACGGCACAACTCGTTCCAGCACTCGTTCTCATAGGGCTCGGCAACGGGCTGGTGCTTCCTCTCCTGATCGGCGCCGTACTCGCCGGTGTGTCCGCTGACGCGAGCGGTGCGGTCTCGGGTGTGCTGACCACGACAATGCAGCTGTCGCTGGCCCTGGGCGTCGCCCTGATCGGTCTGTTGTTCTTCACGCGGATCCCGAGTGCGGGCATTGCGGCCGCGACGAGCGAGAGTCTGTTCTGCGATCTCGGCTTGGTTGCTGCGGGGGCAGCGCTCAGCCTGACCCTGCCGCGGCGACGTGCAGCCACGCCGGTAGTACGAACGCGCGAGGCCATCGAGCAGGTCGCCGCCTGACTCAAAGTGCCGAGGAAGGGACTCGAACCCTTACGCCCTTGCGAGCACTGCCCCCTCAAAGCAGCGTGTCTACCTATTCCACCACCTCGGCGCGGGCAGCGACCGACGATTCTACCCCCACGCGCTCGTGGCGTCGCCGGTGGCGATGAGGTCAGAGACCACCCCTCGCGAGCATGCCTCCGAGCACGACTGCGGCAAGGCCGCCTACGCACGCCGGGGCGATGACCAGGGCGGCGAGGACCCCTGCGAGGGGGACGGCGCGACTGGCGCGGGCCAGGCAGTCCGTGCGGGCCTCGGCTCGGGCGGCGTCGGCGAGGCGGCGCAGCGGGGCCTCCAGTGGAAGACCGAGCTCCTGGTTGCGCGCGATCAGCGCCGTCAGAGAGATCAGGCGGTCGACGCCGGTGCGCTCCGCTTCGAGGCGCAGCGCTGCGGCGGGCCCCTGACCGGCTGTCTGGCGGGTCACGGCGCGCCCGAGCAAACGCTGGAGGGGCGCCGGCGAGTGGCCGGCAGCCAGTCTGAGCGACTGCTCGAGCGGCTGGCCGGCGCGGGCACACGTTGCAAGCAGATCGAGAACGTCCGGGAGGGCTGCGGTGACGGTGCCCCGCATACGGCGCGCGGCGGCGCCGAGGGCGAGGTCCGGCGCCAGCGCGGCGGCGATCGGAAGGGCGACGGCGATCGGTAGCGCGGTGGAACCGACGAGGACCGCGGCGGCGAACGCGGCGAGGAGACCCAGTCCTGCCATCGCCAGACGCAACCCGGGCAGCGCTGAGGCTGGATCCCCGGGAGCGGCCGCAGACAGAGCCCGTGCGGCCAGGCTGGCATCTCCGATCAGAGCGAGCTGACGACGGGCGACCGGGAGGTGCGCCGGCCGCTCCAGGAGTCGCATTCGGGCGGCGCTTGGCATCACTACGCTCCCCGCGGCCGCGGCGACGCGAACAACCATGCTACGCCTTGGACCTGCGTCGACTCGGGGGTGCAGGACTGAACGGGCCGCCGCAAGCAGCAGACCAGCGCCCGCGGCCACGGCGAGCAATCGCACCGCTGCGCCGCTCACAACCGCGTCACCTGGCGCACGAGCACTGCACCGGACACCGCGAGCGCAGCGCAGCCGGCACTCACCGAAAGGAGAGGCAGGGAGAGCGTCGCGGTGGCGGTGGACGGCTCCGCCGTAGCCAGGAGCACGGCGATCAGGGCGCTCAGCGCCGGGATGCCGATGGCGGTCATGCGCACCTCGGCCACGACGGCGCGGGCTGCCGCGGTGGCCTCCTGCCGTGCCTCGATCCCCTCGGCGTAGCGAGCCAGCGGGAGGGTGCCGGCCCCGCCGCCGGTGGCGAGGTCAGCAACGGTTGCTAGCCGCAGCAGGGCAGCCCTCCCATCACCGGCCGGTTCGCTCGCGGCGACGCTGCCCAAGGCCTCGCCGAGGGGTTGGCCGGTGCTCATTCGTGCCGCCAGCCGCAAGGTGATCTCCGCGGCCACTGGTCGAGACTCCACGGCGGCGCTGCCGCGCAGGCTCGCGATCGCCGCGCTCGGTGCCGCGCCTGCTCCCAGCTCGGTCGCGAGGTGGCGCGCGACGAGGACCGCCGCGTCGTTCAGGAGGGAATCGCGGCGCCGGCCACGAGCTCGCAGCAGCACCGCACCGCCAGCCCGCAGGACGAGCGATGCGAGGGAGAGGCCGCCCAGGAGTGAGCCCGTGACCGTCCATCCCCAGAGCACACCCGGGGGGAGGAGAAGCATCTGCGCGGTGCGCCAGCGGGCCGGCGACAGCGGGATGGCGGCCGCCTGGAGGCGGGCCGCGAGCTTTCGTCCTCTGCGCGTGCCGTCGTACCACGAAGCGATCCGAGTTCCCGATGCCTTGACCCGGCCGCCCCTCGCCAGGGTCAGCGGAGCCGCCGCCACCATTCCCGCCCCGGCGAGGCGCAGCAGCGAGGGTGAGACGGCGGCCAGAACCACCGTCACCGCGCGAACAATGACGGGGGGAAGGTCACGCCATTCGCCGCCATCCGCTCGAGGCAGCGCCGTGGGACCTCTCCCGTCGCGCGCGCCGCGGCGCGGCCGTCGTGTTCGAACAGCGCGGTGGCCTGAAGTTCCCCCGCATCGTCGTGGTCGACCACGGCAACCTCGCCGACACGGCGGCGGCCGGTGGCGTCACGTTCGCAGTGCACGATCACGTCGACCGCGCTCGCGATCCAGCGGCGCGGCTGCCGCTCCCCGAGCGCCGGCCAGGCCATGGCCAGCATGCCCTCGAGGCGGCGCAGGGCGTCGCGCGCGGAATTGGCGTGGAGGGTGGCCATCGATCCCTGGTGGCCCGTGTTCATAGCCGCCACCATGTCCGCCGCTTCGGGTCCGCGCACCTCGCCGACGACGATCCGATCGGGACGCATGCGCAGGCTGTTGCGCACCAGGTCGCGCAGCCCGACCTCACCACCCCCATCGCGCCCCGGAGGCCGGCACTCAAGACGCGCCTGGTGGGGGTGTTCGATGCAGAGCTCGGACACGTCCTCGAGCACCACCACGCGCTCCTCCGGTGGAACGAGGGCGACCAACGCGGCAAGCAGCGTCGTCTTGCCGGCACCGGTGCCGCCGCAGACGATCAGGTTGCATTCGCCCAGGACAGCGGCGTGGAGGAAGGCCGCGATGCGATTATCGAGACTTCCTGACGCGATCAGCTCCTGGAAGCCACGCCGCCGGTTGGGTGGACGGCGCATCGTGACGAGGGGAGCGCCGACCGCAACCGGGGGCAACACTGCGTTCAGGCGGCTCCCATCGGGTAGCCGCGCATCAACCATAGGCGCGCCGTCGTCGATGCGCCGGCCGCTGCCCACCAGGATGCGATCGATGACGCCGCGCAGTTGATCGGCATCGCGAAAACGGAACGGGGTGTCGAGGAGGCGTCCGTCAACCTCGACGCGAATGCGTTCGAGGCCGTTCACCAGGATCTCGGTGACGTTGGAGTCGGCGAGGAGGGGCTCCAGCGGTCCCAGTCCGGCGAGGTCGTCAACCAGCTCGCACAGGAGCGCCGAGCGTTCGTCGTGGCTGCCGATCCCCTCCCCGCGGAGCCAGCCCTCGACCGCCGCGGCCACGGCCACGCGGCGCTCGGTCAAGTCCTCGGGGAGGGCCAGCGCGACCAGGCGCTCCCGATAGCACCGGCAGCGGTCCGCAGCCGTGGCCTGGCCGGCCTCCGAGACGGGCACCGGGATCTGGTCGGGCAGCAGCGTGCGTACCGGGGCTCGGAGCATCAGGCGCCCCCCTCCACGGCTGCCGCGACTGGACGGCTGCCGACCGGGTGCGCCAGCAGCCGCAGGGAATGGGCGAAGTCGGCGGCCATGAGTACTCGCAGGGCTGCAGCCGCATCGCAGTCGAGAATGGCCGCGACGTCCGAGCCGTCAGCAGATACAGCGGTCAGCGCACCTATGGCTTGACCGGCGGAGGTCGTGGACGCCGGCGCGGCCACGACATCGAGCTGCAGTACATGGCAGACGGCCACCACCCGCACCTCGCGAGATCCAGCGCCGGCGGCTGAGGCGGCGTCGGTCGACGCGACCACCTCGGCATCGGTGGAAGCCGTGACGTCGGGGGCCACGTGGGCAGCGGGAACGTCGACCCGCACGGTGCGGCGCGAGGCGTCGTCCGTGTTTGCAGCCGGGGCGCCGACCAGGACCCGCTCCAAGGGAGTGTGGGCCGGCATGGGCACCAGAAGCCGCCGGCCCAGAACATCGTTGACTGTGTGCACCAGCGCGGCGTCGACCCCCGACGCCGGCACCTGCTCGACGGTCAGGTCGCCGGGCGCCAGCCGAGACGACGCCGGCAGGGAGCGGGTGGTGACCACCACGGAGGTTTGCGGCGTCGCGGCGCCTGCGGTCGCCCCGGCATCGCCCCGGCCGGCGGCGATTCCCAAGAGGGCCACGCCGGCGCCCACAAGGATTGTCGCTTTCCCCAGCCGCCGGCCACGCACGCCGCGACCACCACTGCTCTGTGTCACCACAGTGCTGAGGGTACCGGGGTGCCCGGACCCCTGCAAATCGGCGCCCGGATTAGGGCCACCGGGCCACCAGCCCAGCGTGGCACGCCCGCCGTGAGCGCCGGCACGGCACCGCTGGGGCACAAAGAAAAGAGGAGTACCCGGCGATGACCTACTCTCCCACCCCGTTGCCAGGGCAGTACCATCGGCGCTGGCGGGCTTAACTGCTGTGTTCGGGATGGGAACAGGTGTCTCCCCGCCGCTATCGTCACCGAATACTCCTCAGATCAGACTGAAGAGGCGGCCCCGATCAAATCGGGGCCGACGCGCTCCGCCGGCGGCGCAACCACCGCACCAGGCGGTGATCGCGGACTCAGCGTGCGCTCTTTGTCTGCGTGAGTGCTATCTCAGTCGTCGACGCGCTCCTGTCGGAGAGCGAGCTCACTCCCTCCCGCGCCGCAAAGTGGCGGCGCGTGCAGAGCCCTGAAAAGTGGGATAGGGAGGTCAAGCCCTCGACCGATTAGTACCGCTCAGCTCAAAGAGTTGCCTCTCTTACACCTGCGGCCTATCAACCAGCTAGTCTTGCTGGGGTCTTACCCGGTTAACCCGGTGGGAGATCTTATCTTGGGGTGGGCTT
>DATDHG010000005.1:0-1852 GCA_036521675.1 Candidatus Dormiibacterota bacterium | reverse complement strand
GCCAGGCTGGTGCGCACGTCCTTGCCCGGCGTCATCGCGTTCAGGTCGGCGCCCGCAGAGAAACCTCGCCCAGCCCCGGTGATCACCACTGCCCGCACGCCGTCGTCGTCGCGCGCAGCCTCCAGCGCGCTGCGCAACCGGAGGAGCAGCTCAGTGTCGAGGCTGTTGAGATGCTCCGGCCGGTTGAGCGTGAGCAGGGTGACCGCGTCGCGCGACTCGGCGAGCAGCGCCGAGGCCTCACTCACCTGCGACGGTCACCGGGTAGAGCTCGTCACCGCCGCTGATCAACCGGAACAGGGCGCTGAGGACCGGGCGGGCCACGTCGCGGCCCCCCATCGCCTGGGCCAGGACGCCCAGCCCCGCGGTGTGCACGAGGGTAGCGATCTCGCGCCCGTCCAACCCGGGGCGGTGCTCGGCGACCACGCCCTCGACCCAGGTCACCAGCAGGGCATACGTGTCGCCCACCAGGCGGTCGGTGCCAGGCCCGCGCGGGAAGCGGTTGACGAGCAGGATGAGCAGGTCACGGTGGGGGTCGTCCTCGGACTCGAGCACGTCCACGAACAGGCGCATCGCCCCAGCCATGCGTAGCTCCCAGTTCGCCGCGCCGGTGAGCGTGGCCACCACCCGCTGCTCGAAGCTGGCCAGCGCTTCTGAGACGACGGTGCGGAAGAGGTCCTCCTTGTCCTCGAAGTACCAGTAGATCGCGCCCTTGGTCAGCCCGCAGGCGGCCACGATCTCGCGGTTGCTGACACCGTCATAGCCGCGCTCGGAGAAGAGCCTGAGGGCAGCGCGACACAGGCGCTCGCGGTTGGGCCCCTCGGGACGGAGTGCGGCGATGGCCACTGCGCCGTCAGGGTATCCGGCCGGGGCGTCCGCCGGGGCCGGCGTCAGAAGACGGGGAACGGCTCCGCCCCCGCCGCGACGCTGCGCCGGCCGGCGTGCCACCAGCGCTCGCCGCGCAGGCGCGCCACGCAGGTCACCAGGCGTACCAGCACGAAGACGGTCAGCCCCGCCCAGATGCCCACGATGCCCAGCCCCAGGGCTCCCGCGAGCAGGGCCAGTGGGGTGTAGAAGAGGAAGCCCGCCATGGTGGTCACGCGCGCGAGGAAGGCGGTGTCCCCGGCGCCGATCAGGATGCCGTCGAGCGCGAAGACCGCGCCCGCGGCGGGCTGCATGAGCGCGAGCAGCGGCCAGACGTCGTGGATCTGGCTTAGAACGGCCGGATCGCTGACGAAGAGCCGCGGAATCACCGGCAGGCCGATCAACAGCAGCGCCGCCAGCCCCGCTCCGAACCAGGCCGACCAGCGCACCAGCCGCCACGAGAGTGTTCGGGCCTCGCGGAGCTGGCCCGCGCCGATCTGCTCGCCGACCAGCGCCTGGGCGGCGATGGCCAGCGCATCCAGGGTCAGCGCCAGGAACTCCCAGAGCTGGATGCACACCTGGTGGGCGGCGACCACCGCCCCGCCCATGTGGGCGGCCACGCCCGTGGCCACCGAGAAGGACACCAGGAAGGCCAGGGTGCGCGCCGAGAGGTCGCGAGCGGTGGCCAGCTGGGAGCGGAGCACCGCCGGCTGGATGCGAAAACGGGCGCCACGGCGGCGCAGCAGCAGGGCGAAGACGGCCGCGCTCCCGCTTTGCGCCAGCGCGTTGGCGATCGCCGAACCGCGGATGCCGAGCCCGGCGCCGTAGATCAGTCCCGCGCTCAGGCCCGCGCTGACGGTGTTGCCCACCAGCACCACCACGAAGGGGGTGACGGTGTCCTGGTAGCCACGCAGCCACGCCTGGCCGGCCATCGCGACGCACACGAACGGTGCCCCCAGCGCCGCGATGCGCAGCCAGGCAACCGCCTGCT
>DATDHG010000004.1:0-21099 GCA_036521675.1 Candidatus Dormiibacterota bacterium | reverse complement strand
GACGTGGACGTGGTCTGTGAGAAGCCCCTGGGGGTCGCCGCGGGCGACGTGCAGACCCTCGAGGAGCTGGTCGCCGGCCATCCCGACAGGCTGCTCGTCCCCGTCCACCAGTACCGCTTCGCCCCGGCCTGGGAGCGCCTCTGCGCTGCGGCCCGCGCCGCGGCCGGTCGCGATGAACCGCTGCAGCTGCGCGTCGAAGTCGAGCGGCCCGGCACCGATCCGCTGAGCAGCGGTGGCTGGCGCGCCGCCGGTCTGCCCGAGGGCGGCATCCTGGGCGACCATGGCGTGCACTACCTGGCTCTGTGCTGGGCGCTCGACCCGGCGACGGCCCTGCGGAACGCCACGCTGCGCGGCGAACCCGGCCATGAGAGCGCGGTGCTTGATCTGAGCCTCGACGGCGGGCATGCCAGCCTGGCGGTGTCCTACGCGGGGGAGCGGCGCCGCAACCTGGTCGAGCTGCGCATCGGCGCCGCGACCACCCTGCGATGGCTGGATGCCGAGCTCATCGTCCTCGCCGGTGACCAGGTCACTGAATCGGGGGCGACCCCCGCCCTGAGCGACCGCCAGGCCGTCAACGACCTCTACGCGCCCTTCTACGACGAGCTGCTCGCCCACCGTGAGGACGCCGCATGGCGCGCCAGCCGCGTCGGGGAGACCCTGGCGGTCGCCCGGCTGCTCTGGGCCGCCATCGACCGGGTGCGCTGAGGTCCTGGCAGATGACATACCTTGGCCCGATCGCGTCTGCGGTCGACCGCGCGGCGCTACCATGCGACGGGCGCCCGTCCGCGCGCGTCTGACCACAAGGAGTTCGTGTGCCGCAGGACTTACAGAAACTCGCCCGCTCAGTCCTTCTGGCCTTCGCCGACCTGGGGATCTACCTCCCGTCTGAACGGGAGCGCCTGATCCACAAGAGCCGCCGGCTCGACCGCGCCGATTCCTCCGAGGTGGCCGACTTCGTCGAGATGTGCATCGACGCCGACCTGATCGCGCCGGATGAGGCCGACCGGCTCTGCCTCAACCCCGAGGAGGCGCGCCGCCTGGCGCACTCGCTGGACGGCCACACCCCCGTCCCTGAGGAGCAGGCGGACGCCTGGGCGCAGGTGCTGGGGTCCCCGGCGGTCTGATCCGGGGTCGCACCGCAAGCCGCGGAACCAAGGAGCGGTCCTCTCCGTTCACGGGCCGATGATGTCGACCCGATAGGATCCCTCCAGTGTCCCGACCCGACCGCCGTCGCCGGCGCTCCGCGCTGGGCCGCCTGACGCGTCGCAGCTCGGGGGCCTCCGTGCCGCTCTCTCCGCCTGCCGGGGAGCGCGTCTCGATGCGTCGCCGCATCCTGCTCAGCCTGCTCATCGCCGGGGGCTTCGTGCTCTCCGGCTTCGCGGGCACGATCGCCTACTTCATGCCGGCCATCCGCACCGGGCTGAGCAGCACCGGTCAGGCCGCCGGCCTGCCGGCCCCGACCGCCGCCGTGGGGGCGGCGACCACCTCGGTCACGGCCCGCCCGCAGCCCGGCTCCAACGATCCCTTCACCGTGCTCCTGCTCGGTTCCGACAACGACGCCAAGTTCAGCGGCGACCACCTGCTCACGCAGTCGATGATCCTGGTGCGGGTGGAGCCGGCGACCAAGCGGGTCACGCTGCTCAGCATCCCCCGCGACCTCTACGTGCCCATCGACTGCGCCTCCGGCTCGCAGAAGATCGACACCGCCTACTCCTACGGCGGCGCCCGCTGTGCGGTGTCCACCGTGCAGACGAACTTCCACGTTCACATCGATCACTACGTGTGGATCGGATTGAAGGGGCTGGTGTCGCTCATCGACCAGCTCGGCGGCGTCGACGTCGTGACCACCAACCCGGTGCTCGACGACTTCTATCCCGCCGACCTGGCCGGCGGCAATCCGTTCGCGTACGAGCGCGTGGCCGTCCTCCCCGGCGCCCAGCACCTCGACGGGCTCCACGCCATGGAGTACGTGCGCTCCCGCCACGGCGACCTGCGCGAGGACTTCGGGCGCAGCGAGCGCCAGCAGCAGGTCCTGCTGGCCCTGCGCGCCAAGGCCAGGAACCTCTCGGTCTTCGACCTGCCGGACATCGCCGGCTCGCTGAGCGGGCAGCTCACCACCGACATGGGCATTACGCAGGTGGGCGGCCTGCTCCCCCTGGCTGCCGGGCTCGACCTCAAGAATGTGAACCGCGTCCTGCTCTTGCCGCCGTACACGCACGGCCAGATCGTCGGCAACCAGGATGTGGTCGTCCCTGACTGGAACCTCATCCTGCCCCTGGTCGCTCAGAGCTTTCCTTCGTGAGCCGGCGGACGCTGGCGGGCGTCGCCGGCATCCTCGCGCTGATGGGCATCTTCGGCTTCGCCGTGTATCGCGGGCTCGGTCACTTCAAGCGCCTGAGCTCCAGCGCCGCCGTGGCGGCTCCGGCGCGCCCCGCGGACACGACCGCGCAGCTGGCGCTGCCAGGAACCATCTACCTCTCCCAGGGTGGGGATCTGTTCGCCCTGCACGGCACCGATTTCCGGGCGGTGGTCAGCGCTGACCCGCGGGGCAACTGGGGGCAGCCGGCGCTGCTCCCCGACGGCAACCTGCTGGTGATCGCGCGCCGCGACGCGAGCAGCGACCTCTACGAGGTTCGGCCCGACGGTACTGTGGTCGGCCGGCTGATCTCGGGCGCCGCCACCACCCTCCCCGACGGGTCGCTGGAGAACAACCACTGGGTCTTCACCCCCCACGCTGCGGCCGACGGCAAGACGGTGTGGTTCAGCTACGACAGCCCCAAGTCGGGCTTTCTGGTCGACCTGGCGATCTGGTCGATGCCTCTGACCTCGCCCGCCCCGGCCACGTCTGCCCAGCCGGTCGCCCGCCCCCAGCTGCCCGTCTCCGCCCGCCGGTGGACCACGCCGAACGACTACACCGGGGGCGACACCGACCCCGTTCTGCTGCCGTCGGGAGCGCTGCTCTACACGAAGTACTCGATCGACGCCAAGGACAAGATCCACTCGCAGATCTGGGTGACGTCCTCACCCCGGGACGACGGCCATGCACTGACGGCAGCCGCCCAGGACTGCAGCCAGCCCGCGCTTTCCCCAGACGGCACCCATCTGGCGATGGTCTGCACCAACGGCGACCAGGTCTCCCGCCTCGTCGAGGCCCCACTGCTGGCCGCGCCTGCCGGTTCGACGCCGGGGGTGGCCCCACAGGCGGGCCCCGCGCTGGGGGCCCAACGCGTCTTGGTGGACGGCACGCTGGTCGCGCAGCCGGTGTGGTCGCCCGCGGGCGACGGGCTCATCTACCTGGCACCGGCCGAGACGGGGGCAAACTTCCAACTCTGGTGGTTGGCGGGGGCGTCGACGAGCGGGCCCCGGGCGCCGGCGCAGGTGACCACCTCCCTGGGCTTCGACGCCACCTCGCGCCCGGTCTGGAGCGCCGGCTGACCCCTCAGGCGGCGGAAGGATTCTCTGGCGTCGGGCCGGCGGAGGTCGGGCGCTTGACGCGGGCACGGGGCGTGGGGGCGCTCCTTGCCGAGGCGCGGGCCCGGGTCCGCCGCGCGGGGGCCGACTTCGCTGTGCCGGTCGCCCGAGCTGTGGAGGCTGCCGCCTTGCGCTCTGCCGCGCTCACGAGCTCTGCGAGACCCTCTCCGACGCAGGCCGCGAACCGGTCGAGGTCGGGCATCGCATGGGCATCGGCGATGAAGCCGAAGTTGAACTGTCCGTCGTAGCTGAAGACGGCCACGGCGACCCGCTGCCCGTCGTAGAGGAAGGCGGCCGGGAAGGCCTCGAGCAGCCGGCATCCGAGGCAGTAGAGCGCGAACTGGGGCCCGGGCACGTTGGTGACGATGAGGTTGAAGCCGATGGCCCGCAGGCTGGCCCGCGCCGCCAGGGCGTGAAGGGTCGAGGGCGAAAAGCCCACCATGTTGAGCAGGAAGTCGGCCCCCACCGCCTGCTTGCGCTCTTTGAGGCTGTCGACGGTGCGGCGCACCCGCGCCAGACGCCGGGCCGGATCGCCCTCGTCGACGGGGAGGCGAACCAGGAGCATCGCCAGGCGGTTGCCGAGCGCGCCCTGTTCCTCAGGGGTACGCAGGCTCACCGGACACAGCGCCTGGATGACCTGGTCCGCGGGGTTGACCCCCTGCTCGATGAGGTAGCGGCGCACGCCCCCGGTCACCGCGGCCAGGACGACGTCATTGACGGTCCCGCCCAGGGCGGCCTTGACGGCACGGAAGTCGGCCAGGGGGTGGCGGCCGTAGGTCCAGGCTCGCGACGGCCCCGTCCGTCCGTTGAGCGCGCCCTTGGGTGCGCGCACTGTGCTCAGCGTGGCCAGCAGCCCGCCGGCCGTGTCCCTGACCGTGCTCGCGAGCCGCCGGGGGTGGGAGACGGCGTGCCGGGCCGCGCCGACGAACTGCCCGGGACGGTCAGCGCGATCGCGCATCGAGCGGATGAGCAGCTCCATCGCCGAGGGCGACTCCTCAGGGTTCCAACGCGATTCGCCGAAGTCGTCCGGAACTGAAGGGTCGATGTCGAGAAGCGCGGTCAGCAGCTCGACGTTGCTGATGCCGTCGACCATGGCGTGGTGGGTCTTGGTCAGGATCGCCCAGCGCCCCGCATGCAGCCCCTCGATGACGTAGAGCTCCCAGAGGGGCCGGCGCCGGTCGAGGGGCCGGCTGAACACCCGCGAGACGTACTGCTGCAGCTCACGATCGCCGCCGGGGGCGGGTAGAGCGGCGCGGAGGATGTGGTTGTGGATCTCGAAGTCGCCATCGTCGACCCACGTCGGGGTGTCCAGGCGCAGAGGGACGAACGCGAGTTTCTGCCGGTAGCGCGGCATTCGGTCCAGCCGCGGCTCGAGCAGGCGGATCAGCGCCTCGTAGTGTCCGACGCCGCCGCCGTGCGCGCTCGGTTCGAAGATGGCGCAGCCGCCGATGTGCATGTGCGTGTTCGGCCCTTCGAGGTGAAGGAACGAGGCGTCGACAGGGTTGAGCTTCTGCGCGGAAGTCATCGCAGGGCACTCTACGCCGCGCGGCGGCGGCCTTTCGGCGGGCGCACGGCCATCCCCGCCGACGGGCAGACGTCGGCGAGCACGCAGCGCTGACAGAGGGGACGGCGGGCGTCGCAGATGCGCCGGCCGTGGAGGATGAGGCGGAGGCCGAGATCGGTCCACTCCGCGGCGGGAACCAGGGCACACAGCTCGGCTTCGATGGACTCCGCGTCGCCGGGCCGGGCCAACCGTAGCCGCCGGCTGAGCCTGGTGACGTGCGTGTCCACCGGCAGGCCGGGGATTCCGTAGGCCACCCCGAGCACGACGTTGGCCGTCTTGCGGCCGACCCCGCGCAGCGCGACCAGCTCCTCCATGGTGCGGGGGATCTCACCGCCGTGCTCGAGGAGGACGTCCTGGGACATGGTCGTGATGGCCAGCGCCTTCATGTGGAAGAAGCCGGTGGGCCGAACCACCTCCTCGACCTCCTCGAGGACAGCGCCGGCCAGCGCTGCCGGGGTGGGCCAGCGCCGGAAGAGCTGCGGCGTGGTCAGGTTCACGCGCTCGTCGGTGCACTGGGCGCTGAGGATGGTGGCCACGAGCAGCTCCCAGGGGTTGCGATGGTGCAGCGCGCACTCCGCGGCCGGGTACGCGGCGCGCAACCGGTCGACGACGGCCGCCGCTCGCTCCCGCGCGCCCGGCAGGGCGCGCGGGCCACGCGTCCTGCGTCGCGACGTACCGGTGCGGGCCATCTCCGCATGTCAGTCTAGGGTGGGTAGCGCGGGTCGCCCGCGTCCTGGCGCTGGCGGGGCGGCGGGAACCCGCTCGAAGGCTCGGGTGTACCCTCGCTGAGGCAGCCGGATCAGTCGGGCGGTTCGAAGGGCGCCATGAGCGATTCGCGGAACCGGGTTGACGGGTCGCCGGCGCGATCACGCAGCCTGCTGCTCGTGGCCGCCGGTCTGGCGCTGCTGACCGGCGCCGCGGGGATGGTCATCGCCTTGGTGCACGGGCAGCCGAGTCCGCCGCCCTCGCTGGCACCGGCACCCACCCAGCAGTCCCTGCAGGCGACGCCTCGGCCGGTGCCGTCGTCGCCACCACCTCCCGCGGTCTTCCCGATCGTGCCGCCCCCAGCGGCAGGCGTATCGCTGCTGTGGGTCACGCGCCCCTGGGAACAGGTGACTGGGAGCCTGCGGCTGCACGCCCTGGACTGGAATGGCCGTGAGGTCGGCACGCTGGAGGTGCCGTGCGCGTATCCGTGCTTCACCAGGCAGTCACCCGACGGTCAGCGGCTGCTGATCGCCAGAGGCGGCCATGCAGACATCCTCGACGTGGCCGGGCGCCTGGTGGGCGCGGTTTCGACGGATGCGGAGGTGGCCTGGGCCGACGACAGCCGCCACCTTTGCCTGGTGCGGTCGGTGTCGCAGCCATCGGCGCCGGTAACCCTGGAGCGCGCCGTGCTCGAGCTGGCGGATCCCGCGTCGGGCGGGTCCCGATCGGTTGCGACCGTCGCAGGCACGGTGTGGTACAGCGGTGCCTGGTTGCTGCGTGGTTGCAGCGTCCGCTCCGACCGAGCGGTGCTGGTGCTGCAGAACAACTCGGTGATCAGCGGCGTGCGCGTCGTCCAGCTGTCGACCGGCCGGATCCAGTACAGCACCGATGACCTCCTGCCTCCCCCGGGACCGGTCTGCAGCCCGTGCCACCTGACCCCGCCGCTCATCGTCAGCGAGGACGGCGGGGTCGCCGTCGAGAACCTCGCCAGCGGCACCGCTCGGCGGCGCGACCTCTCGACCGGCGTCACGTCCGCCTGGCTGCAGCTGCCGCTCGGTGAGCCCACCATCGCCCTCTCGTGGGGCAACCGGCTCGCCGTCACCGCCCAGCGCGTCGTCGACGTCGCCAGCGGTCGGGCGTTGTGGCGCGCCCCGCCGGTGGTGGAGGGCGTGATGACACGACCGGAGGGGGATGACGTCCTGGTTCTGCTCGCGGTTGCCTTCGGCGCCGAGCCCCAGATGCGCATCGTCCACCCGGACGGATCCTCGCTGTCGCTGACCGGGATGTACCTGGCCTGAGCCGCGACGGATCTACAATCGCGCCCGCTCGCGGCACTGCAGCGCGCCCACCCCTCGTCATCACCGGAGAGCCCGTGCGGACCAAGATCACCGTCGTCGGGGCCGGCAACGTCGGCGCCACACTGGCCCAGCGCCTCGCCGAGCGCAACTACGCGGACTTAGTCCTCGTCGACATCATCGAGGGGTTGCCCCAGGGCAAGGCGCTCGACATTCTCGAGGCCGGCCCCATCGCCGGGTACGACAGCCTTGTCGTCGGCAGCAACGGCTACGGCGAGACGGCCGGCAGCGAGCTCGTGTGCATCACCAGCGGCGTGGCCCGCAAGCCGGGGATGTCGCGCGACGACCTGGTGATGACCAACGCCAGGGTGGTGGCCTCGGTGGTGAGCGAGGTGGCGCGGCACTCCCCCGAAGCCATCCTGCTCTGCATCACCAACCCGCTCGACGCCATGACCCAACTCGCCCAGGCGGTGAGCGGCTTTCCGCGCGAACGCGTGATCGGCATGGCGGGCGTGCTCGACACTGCGCGCTTTCGCACTTTCATCGCGCAGGAGCTGGACGCATCGGTGGACGACGTGCAGGCCTATGTCCTCGGTGGCCACGGCGACACCATGGTGCCGCTGACGCGCTACTCAACTGTGGCCGGCATCCCGGTCGATAGGCTGATTCCCGCGCCCCGCCTGGCGGAGATCGTGCAGCGGGCGCGCGACGGCGGCGCCGAGATCGTGGCCCTGCTGAAGACCGGCAGCGCGTATTACGCGCCCAGCGCCGCGGCGGCGCAGATGGTCGACGCGATCGTGCTCGACAAGCGGGCCGTGCTGCCTTGTGCGGCGAAGCTGCAGGGCGAGTTCGGCATCCATGGCTTGTACACCGGCGTGCCGGCCCGGCTCGGCGCCGGCGGGCTCATCGAGGTGCTCGAGGTGGACCTGCAGGCAGAGGAGCTCGAGGCCCTGCATCGCTCCGCCCGGGCGGTGCAGGAGGTTGTGGCCGTGATCGACGCCAACCGCGCAGCCATCGGCGCAGCCGTCCCCGAGCTGGGGGCCGGCGCCAGGGTTGGGTGACCCCCCGATGGTGCCTTCGGGAGGGTCAGCCCGCCGTGTAGTCGAGCTCCACGGTTGCGCCGCCGGTGGCCCAGCTCAGCGAGACGACCCAGCAGCCCGGCAACGGGACGTCGATGATCGAAGGGTAGATCTCACCCGGGCCCGAGTCGGCGGGCTGGGTGTAGTGGACGTGCGGTGAGGGCGCCCCAAGGGGATGGGCGTCCAGGACCAGCGGGTCGCGCTGTCGTGGAGTTCGGACCGCCCATAGGATCTTGTTGGTGGGGTTGTCGGGATGGCCGGCACGGAGTGGATGACCGAAGAGGAAGCCTCCGGCGAGCGCCGGGTGAGCCATGACGTAGGGGACCCCGGTCGGAGCGTTGCTGCCGCCCGCCGCGGCGACGAGCCACGCCGGTGCGGCCCCGTTGTACACGGGGGAGGTCCCGCAGCCCGGGGCCGCGATGGTGCTTCCGGGGGGGGCTGCCGGCCGAGCCTCAACCGCAGACGTGAGGGGCGCGGGCGGTCTGGGGGTCGCCGCTGCGGGCGCATGCGGCGGCGAGTTGGATGGTGCGGGCGTCGCCGAGCCGGAGCAGCCGGTCACCGCCGCGGCGAGGACGCAGATGGTCGCCGTCCAGAACACTGTGATGTGGCTCATGCGCTCACTACACCCGTGGCCGCCCCAGGGTTCCGCCCGTCGACGCTGTGCGACGCCACTCGAATCTCCGTGCCAGGCGCTCGCTACCCTGACGGTCGACGATGGGCTGCCGCTACCGGCGTCTGCGCACGGGGATGGGGCTCTGCAGCGCGTCGTCGGCAGCGATGCGCTCCTCGAGGTCACCGACCGGACCCACCGGCTCACCGTCCCCCTTGGGCTCGAGCACGGCCGGCCGCTCCGGCTGTGACTGCTTGACCCGCAGGCCGAAGAAGGGGCCGATGGCGGCGATGAAGGCCACCGCGCTGAGCCGCATGTCGCTCTGCGCCCAGTCCGCTCGGCCCACGCGCCGGTAGAAGGCGGTCAGCAGCGCGACCAGCGCCACCACCACCGTCGACAGGACGACGACCGCAATCAACAAGCGCGCGAGAACACCGTCACGACGCCGGCCTCGCGGGTGAGGCGCCGTTGGCGCCGACCGTGGGGGAGCCGCGCAGCCGCCGCCCCACCCACCGCACCGGGTCCCAGTGCCGGTCGCCGATGCGCTCCTTCAGCGGGATGATGGCGTTGTCGGTGATGTGGATGTGCTCGGGGCAGACCTCAGTGCAGCACTTGGTGACGTTGCAGTAGCCGATGCCTCCCTCCTGCCGGGTCTGCTCGGTGCGGTCGACCACGTCCTTGGGGTGCATCTCCAGGTACGCGGTGCGCACGAAGTAGCGCGGCCCGTAGAAGCGCTCGTGCAGGTTGTGGGTGCGCAGGACGTGGCAGACGTCCTGGCAGAGGAAGCACTCGATGCACTTGCGGAACTCGTAGAGCCGTTCCAGGTCCCGCTCGGGGATGCGCCACGGCGCGCCGTCGTCCGGCGCGGCCTGGAAGCCGGGGATGCTCGCGTCGACCGCATAGTTGCCAGAAACGTCGGTGACGAGGTCCTTGATGAGCGGGAAGGCCTTCATCGGGTGCACCGTGATGGCGCCCTCGGCGAGGTCGTCCACGCGCGTCTTGCACATCAGCGCCGGCTTGCCGTTGATTTCCGCCGAGCAGGAGCCGCACTTGGCTGCCTTGCAGTTCCAGCGGCAGGCGAGGTCGGTGTCCAGGTTTCTCTGGATGTGGTGGATGGCGTCGAGCACCACCATGCCGGTGACGTACGGGACCGAATAGGCCTGGTCGCCCTGCTCGCCCCCCGGGATGCCCTTGAAGACGCGGAACTCGAGGCGGGGCGCGTCCGCGTCGACGGGTTTGGGCTGGAGCGCGGTGAGCTCGGCAGGGGTCTGCGCGATCGCCACCTCACGCTCCCCGGGCCGCGAGCTCGCGCGCGGCGGGCCGAATCGGGATGACGCTGCGGGCACGCAGCTCCTCCTCATCGCGAATGTGGGCGGCGAGGTGGGCGGGCACCGGCTCGACCGGAATGGCCCGAACGCGCATGCCGGCGGCGTCGCGGACCGCCAGGTAGTTGACCCGCCCCTGTTCGTCGCTCTTGTCGGGAAAATCCAGCCGCCACTGGGAGCCGCGGCTCTCGCGCCGCTCGATGGCGCAACGGACGATGGCCTCGCTGATGACGAGCATGTTGTCGACATCGCGGCAGGTGTGCCAGCCGGGGTTGAGCACGCGCGCGCCCTTGACGCGCAGGTTGCGAGCACGCAGCTTCAGCTCCTCGATGGCGGCCAGCGCGCGCTTCAGGGACGCCTCGGTGCGCGCGATGCCGGCGTCGTCCTGCATGGCGTCCTGCAGGGCCTCATGGATCAGATATGGGTTCTCGGCCGCGGCGGCGCCGTCGCTGTCGAGGTGGCGCAGCAGGGCGCGCTGCTCGGCCTCGACCTGGGCCTCAGCCACGGCGGGGGCGCTGCCACGGCTCTTGGCGTACTCGGCGGCGGCTTCGCCGGCGCGCTTGCCGAACACCAGGATGTCGCCCAGCGAGTTGCCCCCGAGGCGGTTGGCGCCGTGCAGGCCGCCGGCCACCTCGCCAGCCGCGTAGAGCCCGGGGACTGCCGTGGCCGCGGTCTCGGGCTCGACGCGAACGCCGCCCATCGTGTAGTGGATGGTCGGGCCCACCTCCATGGGCTCCTTGGTGATGTCCACCGAGGCCAGGGCGTGAAACTGCTCGACCATCGAGGGCAGCTTCTTCCGGACGTACTCCGCGCCCAGATGACGGACGTCGAGGTAGGCGCCGCCGTGGGGGGTGCCGCGGCCCGCCTGGACCTCCTTGTAGATGGAGCGGGCGACCACGTCGCGCGACGAGAGCTCCTTCTTCTGGGGGTCGTACTCGAGCATGAAACGCCCACCCTCGCTGTTGAACAGCAGGCCGCCCTCGCCCCGCACCGCCTCGGTGACGAGGATGCCCCGGGCGCCCGGGGGCCAGACCATCCCCGTCGGGTGGAACTGGACGAACTCCATGTCGAGCAGCTCGGCGCCGGCCTCGTAGGCGAGCGCGGCGCCGTCGCCGGTCCCCTCCCAGGAGTTGGACGTGCACTTGTACATCCGCCCCCAGCCACCGCTGGCCAGGATGACCGCACCGGCGCGGAAGACGACGAAGCCGCCGTCGTTGCGGCGGTAGCCGATCGCCCCTGACACCCGATCCCCGTCCGTGAGGAGCCTGGTCAGCGTGTATTCCATGTGGGTGGTGATCCCGGGTGTGTGCACGGCCTTGTCCTGGCACGTGCGGATCAGCTCGAGCCCGGTGCGGTCACCGACATGGGCCAGGCGCCAGTAGGTGTGGGCTCCGAAGGCGCGCTGGTTGATGAGCCCGTCGGCGGTGCGGTCGAAGAGGCCGCCCCAGCGCTCCAGCTCGTAGACCCGGTCGATGACCTCCTGGGCGTACAGCTCGACCATGCGCCAGTTGTTGAGCAGCTGTCCGCCCAGCATCGTGTCGGCGAAGTGCACAGTCCATGCGTCCCGCGGATCGGTGTTGGCGAGAGCGGCGGCGATGCCCCCCTCGGCCATGACGGTGTGCGCCTTGCCGAGCAGTGACTTGGTGATCACATGGGTGTCGCAGCCGGCCTCGGCGGCGGCGACGGCGGCTCTCAGGCCGGCGCCCCCGGCGCCGACGACGATGACGTCGCATTCGATGGTCTCGTACGGTTCAACCACGCGGTGCTCGTGTGCTCCCTATCCGAACAGGTGGGGGTCGCTGAACCAGCCGGCGTTCAGCATGCGGATGTAGATGTCGACGCTCGCCACGCTGAAAAGGCTGACCCACGCCCACACGGGATGAATGGTGTTGAGGCGCGACACCCCGCGCCAGATGCCCTGGCGCACGCCGTCGGCCCGGCTGCAGGAGTAGCAGTCGAGCCCGCCGCCCACGAAGTGGCGCAGCGAGTGGCAGCTGAACGTGTAGCCGGCGAGCAGGATGACGTTGACGACCATGATCACCGTGCCCAGCCCGAGGTACACCTTGCCGTTGTAGCTGAAGGCCTGGCTGGCGTCGAAGCCGAGGATGAAGATGTACAGCACCGCCAGATACATCGAGAAACGGTGCAGGTTGTTGAGGATCAGCGGGAAGGCGGTCTCGCCGCGGTAGGCGCGATGGCGCAGCTCCCCCACCGCGCAGGCCGGCGGATCCCAGAAGAACGACCGGTGATAGGCCTTGCGGTAGTAGTAGCAGGTGGCCCGAAACGTGATCGGCACGAGCAGCGCCAGGGCGGCCGGGAACACGGGCGGACGGAGGTTGTCTGTGAGCCAGGTGGGCGAGTAGAAGGGCGAGAGATAGGGCGCGCTCGCCGCGTGCGCGACGCCCAGGTGGGCCACCCACACCGAGTAGCCGATGAAGCTGCCCAGGACGACCACCACGGTGACCGGGAGGAGCCACCAGGGAGCAGCGTTGGCCAGGCGCCGGCGCAGTCCCGGCCCTGACTCCGCGTGCCCCGCGGGGCGGGGGGCGACGAAGACGTCGCCCGTGGTCACGGCCATGCTCGGGGTTGGGTTCCTCGCGCTCCCCACGGGTCGCCGGTGCGGCGCTCGTGGCTCCGACCCCGGCGCGGCGTCTGCCGGGATGTCCGCGACGCGGACCGTCCTCATCGTAGCGCGCTGACTGCGGAACCCGGCCTCATGTCCGGGACCGTCCACCTATGTCATAGGCGGGCCCCCGCGGAGGCGCGCCGCCCCCGTCGGTGCTGTATGGTTGGAGCGTCGGGCCGGCGAGGCAGCACCCCAGCCCCGTCCCAGGCACCGGCGTCCTCGAGCCAGCACCCCGGCTCGGACGCAAGGGCGACCTTCACACCGCGCTCGCACACCCTCACCCGCAAGGAATCCGCCCGAGGATGAAGATCACCCCCACGGCCCGGGGCCTCTACGACCCGGCGTTCGAGCACGACGCCTGCGGCGTCGCCTTCGTGGCCAGCATCGCGGGCGAGCGCAGCCACGCCATCGTGGCGCAGGGCCTCGAGGCGCTCGTCAACCTCGGCCATCGCGGCGCCTGCGGGTGCGACCCGGACAGCGGCGACGGCGCCGGCATCCTGATCCAGCTCCCCGACGCCTTCGTGCGCCGCGTGGCTCCCGTCGACCTGCCCGCCTCGTATGGGGCGGGCATCGCGTTCCTGCCCGGTGACCCGGAGGAGCGACGGCGCGTCGAGGAGATCGCCGCCCAGGCCTGTGCGGACGAGGGGGTGCGGCTCTACGGATGGCGCGACGTGCCCCACCACCCCGAGGCCGTCGGCTCGGTCGCGCGCCGTGGCATGCCGGTCATCCGCATGCTCTTCGTGGGCGCGGTGGGCGTCAGCGGCGAGGCGCTGGAACGGCGCCTGTACGTGCTGCGTCGCGTCCTGCACGCCCGCGTCGGCGCGGTCTTCCCGCACCAGCGCGACACCTTCTACATCTGCAGCCTGAGCAGCCGCACGCTGATCTACAAGGGCATGCTCATGGCCCGGCAGCTCACCGCCTTCTACCCCGATCTGCTCGAGCCCGACGTGGTGAGCTCGCTGGCGCTCGTGCACTCGCGCTTCAGCACCAACGTGCTGCCCCGTTGGAGCCTGGCCCAGCCCTTCCGCTTCATCGCCCACAACGGTGAGATCAACACGCTGCGCGGCAACGCCCATTGGATGCGAGCGCGGACGTCGAAGTTGCGCTCGGCGCTGTATGGCGGCGACATCGCCAAGCTGATCCCGATCATCGACGAGACCGGGAGCGACAGCTCGCAGTTCGACAACGCCCTCGAGCTCCTGGCCATGAGCGGCCGGCCAGTCCAGCACGCAGTGATGATGATGATCCCCGAGGCGTGGCATGACAACCAGCTCATGGACGAGGAGCGTCGCGCCTTCTACGAGTTCCACAGCTCCGTTCTCGAGCCCTGGGACGGCCCGGCGGCCATCGCCTTCACCGACGGTTCGCTGATTGGGGCCACCCTCGACCGCAACGGGCTGCGGCCCGCCCGGTATGTCGTCACCGACGACGGGCTGGTGGTGATGGCCAGCGAGGCGGGCGTCCTCGACATCCCCGAGGAGCGCATCGTGCGCAAGTGGCGCCTGGAACCAGGCCGGCTGCTGCTGGTCGACACCGCCGCGGGACGCATCCTCGACGACGCCACCGCCAAGCACGAGCTGGCCGCGCAGCACCCGTATGCGGAGTGGATCCGCAGCGGCACCGTCTACCTCCACGACCTGCCCGACACCGAGACCCTCCCCGAGCCCGACCCCGGCACTCTACTGATCCGCCAGCAGGCCTTCGGCTGGACCCAGGAGGACCTCATCTTCCTGCTCGTCCCCATGGTGGCCACCGGCGAGGAGGCGGTGGGCTCGATGGGCAACGACACTCCGCCGGCGGTGCTGAGCGACCGGCCGCGGCCGCTCTTCGACTACTTCAAGCAGCTGTTCGCGCAGGTCACCAACCCGCCCATCGACCCCATCCGTGAGGCCATGGTGATGTCGCTGGTGTGCTCGCTCGGGCGCGGCGGCAACCTCCTCGAGCAGGGCCCCGGCCAGGCCCGCCGCCTGGAGATGCCCCACCCCATCCTCACCAATGCCGACCTCGGCAAGCTCCGTCACGTCACCCAGCGAGAATTCCCCACCGCCACCATCAGCGCGGTGTGGCACCGCGCCGACGGCGAGGCCGGCCTGCGGGGCGGTCTGGAGCGCCTCTGCCGCCTGGCCTCCGAGCGCGTCGCCGCGGGAGTCGCGGTGCTGGTCATCAGCGACCGCGGCGCCGACTCGCAGCACGTCCCGATTCCTGCGCTGCTGGCCACAGCCGCCGTCCATCACCACCTCATCCGCGATGGCACCCGCACTTCGGTGGGGCTGGTGGTGGAGACCGGCGAGGCGCGTGAGGTCATGCACTTCGCCCTGCTCAGCGGCTACGGCGCCGAGGCGATCAACCCCTATCTGCTCTTCGAGACGCTCACCGACATGGCCCATGCGGGGCTGCTGCCCGACGGCGTCGACGCGCAGCGCGCGGAGCGCATCGTCATCAAGGCGCTCTGCAAGGGCCTGCTCAAGACCATCTCCAAGATGGGCATCTCCACCATCCTGTCCTACTGCGGAGCGCAGATCTTCGAGGCCGTCGGGATCGGCCGCGAGGTCATCGACCGCCACTTCACCGGCACGACCAGCCGCATCGGCGGGATCGGGCTCGAGGTGATCGCCCGCGAGGCTCTGATGCGCCATCAGACCGCCTTCCCCGAGGTCCGCATCAGCGAGCCGGCGCTGGAGGAAGCCGGCCAGTACCGATGGCGGCGCACCGGCGAGCGCCACCAGTGGAACCCGGAGACGATCGGCATGCTGCAGCATGCCGTCAAGTCGGGGGACCGCCGCGTGTTCGCGGAGTACGCCGCGCTGATCGACGGCGAGGCCCGCCGCCGCCAGACGCTGCGCGGCCTCCTGGAGCTGCGCTGTGCGGACGCGCCGATCCCGCTCGCCGAGGTGGAGCCGGCGGCCGAGATCGTCAAGCGCTTCGCGACGGGGGCGATGTCGTACGGGTCCATCTCGCGGGAGGCGCACGAGAACCTGGCCATCGCCATGAATCGGCTGGGGGGCAAGTCCAACACCGGCGAGGGGGGCGAGGACGCGCACCGCTTCCTCCCCGACGCCAACGGCGACCTGCGGCGCAGCGCCATCAAGCAGGTGGCCAGCGCTCGCTTCGGCGTCAACGCCTCCTACCTGGTCAACGCCGACCAGCTGCAGATCAAGATCGCCCAGGGGGCCAAGCCGGGCGAGGGCGGACAGCTGCCCGGGTACAAGGTCGACGAGACCATCGCCCGCCTGCGCCATTCGACCCCGGGCGTGAGCCTGATCTCCCCGCCCCCCCACCACGACATCTACTCCATCGAGGATCTCGCCCAGCTCATCCACGACCTCAAGTGCGTCAACCCGCGTGCCGACGTGTCCGTCAAGCTGGTGGCTGAGGTGGGGGTGGGCACGGTGGCCGCGGGTGTCAGCAAGGCGCACGCCGACCACATCGTGATCGCCGGTCACGACGGCGGCACGGGGGCCTCGCCGCTGTCGTCCATCAAGCACGCGGGCATTCCCTGGGAGATCGGGCTGGCCGAGGCCCAGCAGGTGCTGGTGCTCAACGACCTGCGCTCGCGCGTGACCCTGCAGGTCGACGGCCAGATGAAGACCGGCCGCGACGTGGTCCTCGGCGCCCTGCTGGGCGCCGAGGAGTTCGGCTTCGCCACGGCGGCGTTGGTGGCGAGCGGCTGCGTCATGATGCGCGTCTGTCACCTCAACACCTGCCCGGTGGGGATCGCCACCCAGGATCCCGAGCTGCGCAAGCGGTTTGCCGGGACGCCGCAGCAGGTGATGAACTTCATGGTCTTCCTGGCCGAGCAGGTGCGCGAGATCATGGCCGGCCTGGGGGTGCGCCGCTTCGACGACCTGGTGGGCCGCGTCGACCTGCTCGACGCCCGCCCCGCCCTCGAGCACTGGAAGGCGCGCGGCCTCGACCTCGGCGCCCTCCTGGAGCGCGTCGAGGCGCCCTTCGGGAGCGCCACGCGCAAGGTCGACTCCCAGGACCACGGGCTGCAGGGTGCGCTCGACAATGAGCTCATCGGCCTCTGCGCCGGCGCCCTCGACCAGGGCGTGCCGGTGCAGCTGCAGATGCCCATCCGCAACGGCGACCGCACCGTGGGCGGCATGCTCAGCGGCGAGGTGGCGCGGCGCCATGGCGAGGCGGGCCTGCCCAGCGACACCATCCGCATCGACTTCACGGGGAGCGCGGGGCAGTCCTTCGGAGCCTGGCTGGCGCACGGCATCACCCTCACGCTCTGCGGCGAGGCCAACGACTACACCGGCAAAGGGCTGAGCGGCGGGCGGCTGGTGGTCCGCCCCCGGGCCGAGTCGCGGCTGCGCGCCGAGGAGAACATCATCGTCGGCAATGTGGTGCTCTACGGCGCCACGGCCGGGGAGGCGTTCCTGCGGGGCGTGGCCGGAGAGCGCTTCTGCGTGCGCAACTCCGGGGCGCTCGCGGTCGTCGAAGGCGTCGGTGACCACGGCTGCGAGTACATGACCGGCGGCGTCGCGCTGGTTCTGGGCAGAACCGGCCGCAACTTCGCAGCCGGCATGACGGGCGGAGTGGCCTTCGTCCTCGACGAGGAGGCGCGTTTCGCCGAGCTCTGCAACCTGGCCTCAATCGCGCTCGAAGCCGTCGTCGACGGCGAGGACGTCGAGCTGCTCCAGACCCTGTTGCAGCGGCATGCCGGGTACACGGAGAGCGCGGTCGCCGAGCGGCTCCTGGCGGACTGGCCGGCGGCCCTCGAGTGCATCGTGAAGGTCATGCCCGTGGACTACACGCGCGTCCTGGCTGAGCGCCGCGAGAAGGTGGAGCGCGAGCGCGTGGAGCTGGCGGGGTAGCGGTGGGCAAGCTCGGCGGGTTCATGGAGTTCCAGCGCTCGCTGGCCTTGCGGCGGTCCGTCGGCGAGCGGCTGGGCGACTATCGCGAGGTCTACCTGCCCTGGTCCGCAGAGGCGGCCCGCCGCCAGGGGGCGCGCTGCATGGACTGCGGGGTCCCCTTCTGTCACAGCGGCTGCCCGCTGGGCAACCTGATCCCCGAGTGGAACGACCTCGTCTACCGCGATGACTGGCGGGGCGCCAGCGCGCGCCTCCACGCCACCAACAACTTCCCCGAGTTCACCGGCCGCCTCTGCCCCGCCCCGTGCGAGCCCGCCTGCGTGCTGGCCATCAACGACGACCCGGTGGCGATCAAGCAGATCGAGGTCGCGATCATCGACAGGGCCTATGCGGAGGGATGGGTCCGTGCCCAGCCGCCCGCGCATCGCACGGGAAAACGGGTGGCGGTGATCGGCTCGGGGCCCGCGGGGCTGGCGGCGGCGCAGCAGCTCAACCGGGCGGGGCACTGGGTGACCGTCTACGAACGCGACGACCGCATCGGCGGACTGCTGCGCTACGGCATCCCCGATTTCAAGCTCGAGAAGCGGGTCCTCGACCGCCGCCTCGACCAGCTGACCGCCGAGGGGGTGAGCTTCGAGCCTGGCCACGACGTCGGGCGGCGGATCACCGGGGCTGAGCTGGTCGAACGCTTCAGCGGCGTGGTGCTCGCCATGGGCGCGACCCACGCGCGCGACCTGACCGTGCCGGGCCGGGCGCTCAGTGGCGTCCATCTCGCCATGGACTACCTCCCCCAGCAGAACCGTCGCGTCGCGGGGGAGCTGGTCGCCGCTGAGCAGACCATCACCGCGCGCGGCAAGCGCGTGGTCATCCTCGGCGGCGGTGACACCGGCGCCGACTGCCTGGGCAACGTGCTGCGCGAGGGCTGCCGCTCCGTGCACCAGTTCGAGCTCCTCCCCCGCCCTCCGGACGAGCGCGCGCCGCACAACCCCTGGCCCACCTGGCCCGTGATCCTGCGCAGCTCGTCGGCGCACGAGGAGGGCGGGGAGCGCGACTACAGCATCCAGACCACCCATCTGAGCGGACGCAACGGACACGTCGAGAAGCTGCACGCCGTCCGCGTCGAGGCGGGCAACCGCGACGGCGGCACCGGGTTCGTGCCGGTCGAGGGCACGGAGTTTGAGCTCGACGCCGACCTGGTCCTCCTCGCCATGGGCTTCGTCCATCCCGAGCCCGGTGGCGTTCTCGACCAGCTCGGGGTGGCCCTCGACAGCCGCGGCAACGTCGCGGTCGACGACGAATATGCCACCAATGTCCGCAACGTCTTCGCTGCCGGCGATGTGCATCGGGGCGCGTCACTGATCGTGTGGGCCATCAGCGAGGGCCGCCAGGCAGCGCGGGGATGCGACCGCGCCCTGATGGGCTCCACCCGGCTACCGGCGCTGAGCGTCTGACCCCGGCGGCCGGTTCACGGCCGCTGGCAACCAGGAAAACCGCGACCTACCAGTGGTCGAGGCTGCGCACGAAGTAGGTGTTGGCCGAGACCTCGAGCAGGTCGGGGGCCAGCTCGACGGGCCGGTCCTGGTAGTGGGCGGCGTGGACCACGTGGGTGAGCAGGTCGCGGGGATGGACGCCGCGGAACTCCCGGCCCACCTCCTTGTAGTACTCGTCGATGAGCGCGCTCACCACCGCGTCGTCGTACGGCACGCGCGCCTTGATGCAGGCCTGCTGCCAGATGGCGCGGTACTGCTCCTCGGTGGGCCCGGGCACGGCGATCTTGAAGCGGATGCGGCGCAGGAACGCCTCATCCATGAGCTCCTCCGGCCGCAGGTTGGTCGACAGGATGAGCGTTGTGGTGAAGGGCACCGACATCGTGGTCCCGGCGCGGGGGATGTTCAGGTAGTCGGTCCCCTTCTCGAGGGCGACGATGAGGCGATTTAGCAGCTCACGGGCGGGCAGGCGCGTCTGGCGGCCGAAGTCGTCAACGAGGAAGAGGCCGCCGTTGGCCTTGAGTTGGAGCGAGGCCTCGTAGAAGCCCAGCTGCGGATCCCAGCCGAGGTCGAGCTGCTCGGGGCGCAGCTCCGGCCCCGCCTTGACCGTGGGCCGCTGCACGGGCACCCAGCGGGTGTCGTGCGCGGGCAGATAGGGCAGCGACACGGGCTGGTGCACGGTGGGATCGAAGAACCGGATGATCTCCCCGTTGGCCCACAGCGCTCGCGGCACGAAGAGCGGGGGGCCGAGGAGCTGGCCGCACGCCTCGGCGATGCTGGTCTTGCCATTGCCTGGCGGTCCGTAGAGGAACACGGTATGCCGGGCGTTGAGCGCGGGGCCTAGCTCGTCGTGGATCTCCTCGCTGAGGATGAGATGGCTGAGCGCCGCGCCCAGCTGGTCACGGCTGACGCGCACCTCGGTCTTGGCCTGGTGGCGGGCCACGGCTGTGTAGATGTCGATCGGCACCGGCGCCGGGCCGGCGTACTGGTTGAGCTCGATCAGCTCGCGGGCGCGATCGCGGCCTCCGTTGGTGAGCATCCACTGGGTGGCGGCCGTGAGCTCCTCGTCGGCGCCCAGCTCCGCGGTGCGCATCCCGACCGAGGCGATCAGCGACTCCTGGCTGAGGTGGCGGAGCGCTGGTTCGGCGATCGGGAAGGGCACGCAGACATGCCCGGCGAGATCGCGCCCGGTCATGGTCCCGTTGAAGTACAGGACCTTGAGGAGCAGGTCGGTGACCGCGCTGAAGGGCAGCCCCAGGTCCTCCGGCGTCCGGGGGGGCGGGGGGCAGGGAATCGACTGTCGGGGGGGTGCCGGAGCGACCGTTTCCGCCGTGGTCATCGGGCCGGATTGTCACCCGCTGGCGGGGCGGCCCCCAGCACCGTTTCGACCCGTCACCGGATCGTCGCGCGCGACTGAAAAGCCGGGCGCAGGGCGGTCACACACCCCTCACGACGCGGCTGAACCCAGCCGCTCCAGCCCCTGCTCGACGAGGTGGGGCACGCGCGGTCCCATGAGCTCGAAGCCCTCCCCCACGGTCATCCCCATCACGTAGCGGGCGTGGATGCCCTCGGCGACGATGGCCAGCTTGTAGAAACCCAGCGCCCAGTACCAGTCGAGGTGGCTCAGCGGCCGCGTGGTCAGCCGGGCGTACTCGGCGACCAGCTCGTCCCGTCCCAGGAAACCGGGCTGCGTGGTGATGGGCGACAGCGCGAACGCAGCCAGGCTGCGGCTGTCGTCGGTGCGATCGGCCCAGTAGACCAGCAGCAGCCCGAGGTCGGCGAGCGGATCGCCGAGGGTGCACATCTCCCAGTCCAGGATGGCCGCGATCCGAGCCGGGTCGTCGGGGCCGATGAGCACGTTGTCAAGCCGGTAGTCGCCGTGCACGATGCCCGCAGGGGTCTGCTCGGGGAGCCGGCTCTCAAGGGCGGCGCGCAGAGCGTCCATGGCGGGGAGCTCCCGGGTCCGGCTCATCTCCCACTGCGACCACCAGCGCCGCAGCTGGCGCTCCAGGTAGCCGGCGGGCTTGCCGAACTGCCCCAGACCCACCGCCGCGGGATCGACTGCGTGCAACGCTGCCAGGGCCTGCACCAGGCTGCGCGACATCGCCGCGCGCGCGGCG
>DATDHG010000003.1:0-5398 GCA_036521675.1 Candidatus Dormiibacterota bacterium | reverse complement strand
GTCGGGGGAGCGGGCGGGCGTCCCCAGTTGTGGGAAGAGGCTGGCGAGCGGGGTGGCCTCGGAGCTCGGCGTCGCCCCGAGCCCGGTCACTGTCGCGCTGTCGAGGCTGTTGCCGATCGCCTCGATGAAGGGCAGGTAGGGCAGAGCGAGGTCGGCCTCAGAGCACTCGCCGGCAAGCACGGTGCACCCGTGGAGGACGGCGCGCCGCTTCAGCTCAGACGCCAGCCGTGACTTCCCCACGCCCGCATCACCGCACAGGACCACGATGCGCCCCTCGCCCCGGCGCGCCGAGAGCAGGGCGTCCTCCAAACGGGCCAGCTCGTCATCCCGGCCCACCATCACGGGACTGAGGATCGGCGCGATCACCGAGTTGTGGTCCCCCGGTCTGCCTCGGCTGGCATGGCGAGACAGCGTACGGCATCCGGTTCGCCGGTCAGGGCGGGGCCGCCTCCCGGCCCTGCGCACCTCGCTCTGCGGGTGCGAGGATGCACCCACCAGCCGCCCCTCAAAGGGAGCCCTCATGGATACGTGTCCGAAGTGCAGCGTCGTTCTGACTCAGTGCCCCAGGTGCAAAGGGACCGGCTTCGTCGCTGCGAACGCACTGGTGGCCATGGCGCAGACGGCGTGCCCGTCGTGCAACGGCAGCGGACTGCTGCAACCCCACCCCATCCCCGACTCCTGCAGGGGATAGCCGGCGCCTCATCCATCCCCGCGCTCCTGATCAAGCGGCGACGGGATCAGAACCGGCAACACCCTGCTGGAGGTGCCGGCCGGCGATCAGCCGCGTCAGGTCACAACGACGGCGTGGCCGCGGGCGCCACGACCTTCGTGTGCGTAGCCACCATCTCCTTGTCGATGGCCGCCTGGAGCTTGGAGATGATGTCCTGCGCCTGACCTGAGGTGATCCTGCCCGTGGCGAGGGCCTTGCCCAGGCGGACCTTCACCGCGTCGATGACGGTCGTCTCAATTGCCGCCACCTTGGCGCCTGCGATCTGGCTCAGGCTCTTCCCCGCTTTGCGCTCATTCACGACCTGCAGGCGGGTCTGGCCGGTTGCATCTGCAGTTGCCGTGACAAGGCGGCGGTACAAGGCGCGATCAAGGATGTGCGTGTCCTTGTGCTGGGTGGTGGTGGTGCCGGCGGGCGACGGCGCCGACGGCGCCGGGCTCACCTGGGCTGCGGCAGGGGCGGCGCTTCCCAAGTGGGTGACGCCCAGAGCGCCGACACCGGCGATTGACGTGGCGGCCGCCGCCAGAATGGCGATCTTGCCGACCGTGAAGCGGAACATGGACAGGTCTCCCGGACGAGTGCGGTCATCTGTATTGCACCTCAGTCTGGGACCGAACCTCAAGAAAAGCCTGAACCCCTGCTGAGAGCCCATTGAGGCGCACCCGAAGAGCGGTTTTGTCCGTTGGTGCGGCGCGGCTGAGCACGCGGCGTCCGAACGGTGGTTACGAGGCCACAATCCAGCGGGTCAGCCCGACCGTTTGCGCCGCTGCAGGCGCCGGTGCACCGACATGTACGTGGGTCCGCGGTACCGGCTGCGCGGCCGTGGTCGTGTCGGCGGCAACGTCGACGCCCACCAGAGCACCGCCCCGATGCCCACCGCCAGCATGCACATGATGACTAGCCCGATCACGGAGTGAGTGTACGGCCGCCCGTGCACGGCCGCGTGCCCCACGGATCGCCCCAGGGATGATCTCAGCTCTCTCAGGCGGCCCGGCTCTGGTCCCGCAGCTCAGTTGCCTGTGACGGCGAACCAGACTCCGCCGCTGGGTGACGTCACAAACACGAGCGGCGCGACGCACGGGTTCGGCAGCGTGAGCTTCTGATGAATGTGGGCGGTGCCGCTCGGCATCGTGGCCTTGAAGTTGGCCGTCGTCACGTTGGCGGGTGTCACGGCACTGTTCGACGTCGTGAGGCAGCTGACCACTCCGGCGAAGAAGGGCACCGGGTTCGTGCCGCGCAGGTTGGCTGGGACAGACGGGTCACTGGCGAGGAGCAGCCCGTCGACGTCGATGTCGAGCTGTCCGTTCGCTTCCAGCTCGCCGTGCACGGACTTGATCATCCACGGCAGCGGGGCGGCAGTCACGCCACGGATAGCCCCCGGCACGCCGATGAACGGCGCGTGGTTGCCGAACATCGTCTGGAACTCCAGGACGTCCCTCGCGGAGGCGTGCCTGGTGCTCGCGGCGCCCGCGATCGCGGGCCGTCCGACTGCAAACGTGACCATGAGCGCGACGACGCCGAGAGCAACCAAGGATCCTGCCAACCTCTTCATCTCACACCCTCGTATCAAGCGATTCGCCGGCTTGGGTTCCAGCGGGCGGCTTCTCCTGGGCAGGTTCCGCACCCGCCCATTTCGCCCGCTGGTGGTACCGGTCGGGGTTACAGCTCGGCTGGCCTCCCCCACCGACCTGTCCGGGCTTGCACTCAGGGGAAACGAGGCGGGGAATGGGTATGTGCTTCGTACCTTTGACGACCACAGCGGTGTCTGGCGTACGAGCGCGTGAGACCGGACTGGCCATCACCGCCGGCGCCGGAATCGCGCCGCTGGGTTCCTCGTGTCCTTGGCGGTCATCCGGGTCGAGGGCAAAGTGCAAATGCCAGCGGCAGCGGCTGCTGGAGCGGCCCTAAGCATCGAATGAGGAGGCCTGACAGCGGGAGACGGGATTTGAACCCGCGACCCCTACCTTGGCAAGGTAGTGCTCTACCACTGAGCTACTCCCGCTCGCGGATGGGAGATTGTATCGAAGCCCCTTCGGCGGCTCCCAACCCGTCGTGGCTCCCGCCATCCCATCCGCCGCGGCCCAGCCCCCTCAGACGCCGGCCGGCGCGGTCGCCTTTTCCCGCTCCATCCAGGCCTCGAGCTGCGGCCCCGACTCGAGCGAGGTGATGAGCGCGTAGCGCGGCTGCGGCCCCAGGTGGCAGACGACGTGCCACAGGCGCTCGGTGTCGATCACCAGTTGCCGGCCCCGCGGCAGGTGGATGCGGGACTCGGTGCTGGGATCGTCGCGGTCCTCGCGGAGGACGAAGAAGGAGTCGGGCTGATGGGTGAGCTCCAGCCAGGTGCGCACGACCCAGCCCTCACCGTCGGGGTTGAGCCGGTTGTTGTCGTCCTGGTGGAGCTGGCGGTACGCCGCGTCGACGGACTCGTACGGATTGAGCTTGATCACGCGGACCCGCCCGAAGCGCGCCCCCACGGCCTCGACGTAGCCAACCAGGCTGGGCGCGATCTCCCGATTCCTGGTCCAGATCCCGTCCTTGTCGGGCTTGCCGTGGTCCCAGAAGCCGGCGCACTCCATCTCCCCCATCGCCGACGCCAGGGGGGCGAAGTTGGTGTCACCGCCGGACTTCCAGTCCATGTATTCGAGCGCCAGGAACTCCTCCTCGGGGATGGCCGGTCCAGGGTGGTCGCGCAGGACGACGAAGCCGGTGGGATCGAGCGCGGGCAGCTTCACGTGCATGGGTGGTGGCCTTCTCAGACAGTCGGAGGGGTCGCCGCCCAGAGTAGCGGCTCGCACCGGGATTGCCGCTCGCTGTAGGGTCCTCCCCCGTGGCCGACGACCTGACCCTCGCCCACGAGCTCGCCGACCTCGCCGACAGCATGACGATGGCGCGCTGGCGCGCCGCCGACCTGCGCGTGGAGACCAAGCCCGACCTCACCCCGGTGACCGAGGCGGACAAGGCGGTCGAGGCGGCGCTGCGCGGTCGCCTCGCCGACGCCCGCCCCGGGGACGCGGTGTTCGGTGAGGAGCAGGGCGGGGCGGCCCTGGGGGGTGGGCGGCGCTGGATCCTCGACCCCATCGACGGGACGCGCAACTACGTGCGCGGCCTGCCGGTGTTCGCCACGCTCATCGCGCTCGAGGTCGACGGGCGGTACGACGTGGGTCTGGTGAGCGCGCCGGCGCTGCGGCAGCGCTGGTGGGCGGCGCGCGGCCGGGGCGCGCACAGCAACGACGGGCCCATCCACGTCTCCCGCGTTGCTGCCATTCCCGACGCCTACATCTCAGCCGGTGACTCCAGTTACTTCAAGGACCCAGCGGTGAGAACGGCCTATGCGGCGCTGGCGAATCGCTGCTGGACGTCCCGCGCGCTCGGCGACTTCTGGCCGCATGTGCTCGTCGCCGAAGGCAGCATCGACATCTCCGTCGAGATGGGCGCCAGCCTCTGGGACTGGGCCCCGCTCCTGGTCATCGTCGAGGAGGCGGGCGGGCGCTTCACCGACCTCGACGGGACCGTCCGCGCCGACGGGGCGGCGGCGATCGTCAGCAACGGCTTGCTGCATGACGAGGTGCTGGCCGCGCTGCAGGGGCGCTGACCACCGTGGGGGTGCGAGGCTACAGGTGGATTCCCCGCATCAGCTGGCCGAGCGCATACGCCTCGACGGTCACGGGCGCCGCCTCCTTCCTGGCGGCCCCGTCCTCAACCGGCTTGGGCGCCGAGTCGGGGAGCACTGCGTACGCCGCCGTCATGATCAGCTGCGCCACCGACGGGGCCACGGTGTTCATCAGCTGGCCGAACTTGCCCAGGCGGGTGCTGACCTCGTGGGGCCGCTTGATCACCGCGGCGACAAGCAGGTCGGCGGCCTCCTCGGCGCTGATGGTCGGGAAGTTCTTGTAGATCGAGGTGGGCGCGATCATCGGCGTGCGCACCAGGGGCATGTGCACCTCGGTGACGGCTACACCGTCCGCGGTGACCTCGGGCGCCAGGCAGCGTGAGAAGGCGTCGAGGGCGGCCTTGCTGGCGACGTAGGCCGCGAAGCGCGGCGGGAAGGTCTGCGCTCCGATGCTCGACACGTTGATGATGTGCCCGTCGCCGCGCTCCTTCATGCCCGGGAGCACCGCCATGATGCAGGCGATGGCTCCGAAGTAGTTGAGCGCCATGGTGCGCTCGAAGTCGTGGAAGCGGTCCAGGGATTGCAGCACCGCGCGGCGGATGGAGCGCCCGGCGTTGTTGACCAGGATGTCGACGCGCCCGTGGTCGCTGAGCACGCGCTCGACCATCTCCCGGCAGCGCTCCGGCTCGCTGAGGTCGGTGGGATAGATGTCGGCGTGGCCGCCCGCCTTCTCGATGGCGGCCTTGAGCTCCTCGAGCTTGTCGACCCCGCGCGCCACGCAGCAGACCACCGCTCCCGCCTCGGCGAGCCGTTCGGCGAGCGCGCGCCCGATGCCGCTCGACGCTCCTGTGATGATGACAACCTTGTCGGCAACCTGGGCACGAAGATTGCGCAACGTCGGCAGCTCGGGATCGAGATGGCGCTCCCAGTAATCCCAGATGCGCCACGCGTAGGTGTGCAGCGGCGGACAGCTGACCCCGGATCCGGCGAGCGCCGCCGTGGACCGAGTCGCGTCGAACTCGGCCGGGTAGTCCATGTATTCCAGGGCGGTCGCCGGGATG
>DATDHG010000002.1:0-4970 GCA_036521675.1 Candidatus Dormiibacterota bacterium | reverse complement strand
TGAGCAGCACCCTGCGCAGCGAGTTGCCGAGCGTGGTGCCGAATCCGGGCTCGAGTGGCTCGATCTCGAATTTGCCGTAGTCCGTGCTGCTCTCGAGCTCGCGGACCGATGGGGTGGTGATGGTGTCGACCATGGGTTGGTGGGGGCCTCGATGATGGGCTGCTGACGAAAGGATCGCGGGCGGTGGCGCCGGAGCGCTCCAGCCGCGGTGGGCGGTTACCGGCTGTAGTACTCGACGATGAGCTGCTCGTCGATGAAGGCGTCCATCTCCATGCGCTCGGGAAGGCGGACGATGGTGCCGCGGAGCGCCTGGGCGTCGAGGCTGAGCCACTCGGGGACCTGACGGCTCTGGAGGAGGGACTGGGCGTTCTCCACGGGGACGAGCTTGCGCGACTTCTCGCGGACGCTGACCACATCCCCGGGTCGCACCTGGGCGCTGGGGATGTTGAGCGTGCGCCCGTTCACTGTGAAGTGGCGGTGGCTGACGAGCTGACGCGCCTCGCGGCGGCTGGCGGCGAAACCCAGTCGATACACGACGTTGTCGAGGCGCCGCTCCAGCTGCTGGAGCAGGACGGTGCCGGTGACCCCCGGGCTGCGCTCGGCGCGCTCGAAGTAGTGGCGGAACTGGGTCTCCAGAACGCCGTAGAGGCGGCGGGCCCGCTGCTTGGCGCGCAGCTGGACGCCGTAGTCGCTCACCTTGCGACGCCGGGCCGCGCCGTGCTGGCCGGGGGGCAGCTGCTGACGGCGGTCGAGGGTGCACTTGGTCATGCACTTCTCGCCCTTGAGGAAGAGCTTGACGCCCTCGCGCCGGCAGAGGCGGCAGACCGGACCGTGCGGGTTGGCCATGATGGTTCGGTGGACTCCTGGGGGCTCAGACCCGGCGCCGCTTGGGCGGCCGGCAGCCGTTGTGGGGGATGGGGGTGACGTCGGTGATGGCGGTGACCTCGAGGCCGGCCGCCTGGAGCGAGCGGATCGCCGCCTCGCGGCCGGCGCCCGGCCCCTTGACGAAGATCTCGATCTGCTTGAGCCCGTGCTCCATGGCGCGACGCGCGGTCGCTTCGGCCGTCACCTGGGCGGCGAAGGGGGTCGACTTGCGCGAGCCCTTGAAGCCATGACCGCCCGCTGAACCCCAGGCGATGACGTTGCCCTGCGGGTCGGTGAGGCTGACCACCGTGTTGTTGAAGGTGGACAGGATGTGAGCGTGCCCGACCGCGATGTTCTTGCGCTCGCGGCGCCGGGTGCGGACGACCTTCTTCTTCTTGGCCATGGCGCTACTTCTTCTTGCGGCGCACGCCGACAGTCCGCTTGGGCCCGCGCCGGGTGCGAGCGTTGGTGCGGGTGCGCTGCCCGCGCACGGGCAGGCCGCGGCGGTGGCGCAGGCCGCGGTAGGACCCGATCTCCATCAGGCGCTTGATGTTGAGGGCGATCTGGCGGCGCAGGTCGCCCTCGACGCGGCCCTGCAGCTGCTTGGCGATGACGTCGCGCAGCTTGCCCACCTGGGCATCGGTGAGGTCGCGGGCGCGCACGTCGGGGGGAATCTGGGCGATCGTCAAGAGGCGGCGCGAGGTGGCGGGGCCGACCCCGAAGATGTAGGTGAGGGCCACCTCGATGCGCTTGTCGCGCGGAACGTCGACGCCGGCGATGCGGGCCACTGTGTTGCTTCCTATCCCTGACGCTGCTTGTGCTTGGGGTTCTCACAGATGACGCGCACGCTGCCACGCCGCTTGATGACCTTGCAGCGGTCACAGATCCTCCTGACCGAGGCACGGACCTTCATGGTCTGGTGAGATTCCCCTGGAGATGGCTAGGCGAGCCGTTGGATGATGCGTCCGCGCCCCGGGTCGGCGGTGGAGAGCTCCACATGGACCCGGTCCCCCGGGAGGATGCGGACCGCCTGGAGGCGGGCCTTCCCGGCGGTGTGGGCGAGGACCTTGTGACCGTCCTCCAGCTCGACCCGGTAGAGGGCGTTCGGGAGCGGTTCGATGACCCTGCCCACGAGGGGCGTGCCACGCCCGCTCACGAGGCGCACGAAACCGGGCTGGCGACCAGCCGCGAAGCGCCAGTATAGGCGATCACCCCACGACCGGGCAGAGCCGGCGCACCGGTGAGCCTAGTACGGCGCTTCGTCGTCGCGCCGGGTCAGGACCACCGGGCCGTCATCGGTGATCGCCACAGTGTGCTCGAAGTAGCAGGACAGGCTGCCGTCGACCGTGGCCACCGTCCAGCCGTCGGCCCTCTCGAAGACCTCGTGGCCGCCGGCGTTGACCATCGGCTCGATGGCGATCACCAGGCCGCTCTTGAGCTCGTTGCCCGCCCCCGCGTTCCCGTAGTTGGGGACGTTGGGGGGCTCGTGCATGTTGCGCCCGATCCCGTGGCCTACGTAGGGACGGACCACGCTGAATCCGTGCGCCTCGGCGTGGCTTTGCACGGCGTGGCCGATGTCGCCGATGCGGCCCCCGGACCGCGCCGCGGCGATGCCGTGGCGCAGGGCCTCGCGGGTCACCTCGATGAGCCGGATCGCCGCGGGGGGCAGCTCGCCGCAGCCCACGCTCAACCCGCTGTCGGCCCACCACCCGTCGAGGATGAGGCCGCAGTCGAGGCTCACCAGGTCGCCGTCGACGATGACCCTGGGTCCCGGCATGCCGTGGACCACCTCATCGTTGACGCTGACGCAGAGGCTGCTGGGGTAGCCGTGGTAGCCGATGAAGCCGGGGACGCAGCCGTGCCCGCGGATGTAGGCCTCGGCCAGCTGATCGAGGTCGCCGGTGGTCATCCCCGGATGGACGCTGGCCGCCAGGTGGGAGAGGCAGCCGGCGAGGATACGGCCGGCCGCGTGCATCTTCTCGATCTCCTCGGGCTTCTTGCGCCGGATCATCGGCACGGTCTGGGTGGTCACGAGGCCACCCCGCCTATGGCGAGCGTCGCGAAAGCCCCGTTGATCCGCTCGCGCACCTCGTCGATGGTGCCCGCGCCGTCGACGTGCTGGATGTTGACTCGCCTGGCCTCGTAGTGGGTGAGCACGGGGGTAGTCTCGCTCAGATAGACGTCGAAGCGCGTGCGCACCGTCTCGGGCGTATCGTCGGCCCTCCCCTCCTCCTCCGCCCGGCGCAGGATGCGCTCGCGCAGTTCCTCCTCGGCCAGGTCGAGCGCGACGAGCAGGTCGAGGCGGCGGCCGGCGCGCCCCAGCATGGTGTCGAACGCCTGCGCCTGGGCGAGAGTGCGGGGGAAGCCGTCGAGCAGGACGCCGGAGCGGCCCTCGCTCTTGCGCAACCGCGACTCGATGACCCGCACCATCAGATCGTCGGGCACCAGCTCCCCCGCCGCCATGATGGGCGCCACCTCCCGGCCCACCTCGGTGCCCGCCGCCGCCTCGGCCCGCAACAGGTCGCCGGTGGCGATCAGGTCGAGGTCGTGGGCCGCGGTGATATGGCGGGCCTGCGTCCCCTTGCCGCTCCCCGGCGGGCCGAAGAGCACCACGACGATCCCGGGGCGCGCCGCCGTCATCGGATGAAGCCGCGGTACTGGCGCATCAGAAGCTGGGTCTCGATCTGCTGCATGGTGTCGAGCGCGACGCCGACGACGATCAGGATGGCCGTCCCGCCGAGGTAGAGGCTACTGGTGGAGACCCCGGTCAGAAAGCTGGTCGCCAGTGGCAGCACGACGGTGATCGAGGCCAGGAAGAGGGCCCCCGCCAGGGCGATGCGGTTCATGACCCGGCCCAGGTATTCGGCGGTCCAGCGACCCGGGCGGATGCCGGGGATGTAGGAGGAGCGTTTCTTGAGGTTGTCGGCCATGTCGTTGGGGTCGTGGATGACGGCGGTGTAGAAGTACGTGAAGCCGATGATGAGCAGGAACTCGATGCCGTTGTAGAACAGGTTGGGTATGAACTTGGGGCCGTTGGGCTGCCAGTTGTCCTTGACCCACACGGCCAGGCTGCCGATGGCCCCGCCCGACGACTGGAAGAAGTTGGCGAAGATCATGGGAAAGGTCATGATCGAGATGGCGAAGATGATGGGGATGACACCCCCGGCGTTCACCGCCAGCGGTAAGAACGTGCGCCGCGCCTGGGTGGCCTGCCCGGCGCGGGGGTTGATCACCCGCTGCGCGGACTGGATGGGAACCTTGCGCCGCGCCTGCTGGACGTAGATGACGTAGGCCGTCACAAGCACGGCGACGATCCCCATGCCGACGAGCTGGATGACGTGGGCGCTGTCGATGGTGGCGAATCCATAGACCGCGGCCGGGAGCCGGCCGATGATGCCCGCAAAGATCACCAGCGAGACGCCGTTGCCGACGCCGTACTCGGTGATGAGCTCGCCGATCCACATCAGGATGATGGTTCCGGCGGTCATCGTGATCATGATGCTGAGCGTGGTGCCGACCGTGGAGGTGCTGGGGAGCACGCCGACGCTGCTGCTGGAGAAGAGAACCGTCAAGCCGTACGCCTGGATGAGGCCCAAAGCCACGGTCAGCCAGCGCGTGTAACGCGTGATCCGTTTGCGGCCCTGCTCTCCCTCCCGGCTCAGCTCCTTGAGCCGGACGGAGACGACGGTCATCAGCTGCATGATGATGGTGGCGTTGATGTAGGGGTTCACCCCCATGGCCACGATCGAGAACGTCGAAAGGCCGCCGCCGCTGAAGAGGTTGAGCAGCCCCAGCAGCGAGTTGTTGTCGAAGAGCGTCCGCAACCGGGCCGCGTCCGCTCCGGGGATGGAGATGCTGGCCAGCACCCTGAAGCCGGCCAGGAGTGCCACGGTGATCAGGATCTTGCGGCGCAGCTCGCCGATCTGCAGAGCCTTGCCCAGGGCCTCGAGTAGGTTCATGGGCGCGCGCCGGCGGTGGCCATCACGCTGTCAGCCTAGACGTTGTCGGCGTTGCCGTCGTCACCGATCGGAGGGTCGCCGCCCCCCGGCTCGGCGGCGGCCGCGGGGTCGCCGGCGGCCGGCTCCGCCACGGCGCTGCGGCTGCGG
>DATDHG010000001.1:0-9919 GCA_036521675.1 Candidatus Dormiibacterota bacterium | reverse complement strand
CGCGCACCCGCAGCGGCCCCACCACGTCAGCAGCGAGGCCGACGTCGTGGAGTTCGGCCTCGGTGCCCGCGTCGGCCACGGCCCCGTCGATCACCTCGGCGATGTCGACCTCGGCCAGCTCCATCGGGTGGGCAGGGTCCTCGAGCCGGGCCACCTCGGCAAGCGCGTCGGTGAGGCGCAGCATCACCTCGCAGGCTGCGACCATCGCCTGCGCCGCCGACCGGCCTCGCTCGCTGAGCTCCCCGAGCATGCCGCGGCCGAGCAGCTGCGAGTAGCCGCTCAGCACCGTCAGCGGGCGGCGCAGCTCGTGCATGGTCACCGCCATCGCGGCGCTGCCGCTGCTGGCCAGGCCCTCTGCCGCCCCGGCCCTGGCGGCGATCGTGGCCGCGGCCCGGACGGCGAGGTGACGCGAAACAGTCGCGAAGCCGGCGTCGATCAGCTCCGTGGAGCAGTGCACGCGCAGCGACGGGCGGCGCAGTGCCACCAGGCGCATCGCGTCGACACAGCGCAGCGCCGCGTCGAGGCGCCCGGGTATCTCCTGGACATCGGCGCCGCCCGCGTCCAGGCCGAGCCGCCCGGTCAGCGGGCCGAGGTCGCCGGCCAGCGCCGCTCCCACGGCCTCGGTGAGCGCACGCGCCTCGGCCGCCGGCACCGCCGCGGCGTCGGCGTCGGCGTCGTGCAGCGCGAGCGGCCAGTCCTGTGCGATCGGCCCCATCTCAGCCCCGAAGGCCGCGCTCAGCCCGCTCGCGGATGCCGTCGCCACGTCGCCGGCCTCACCTCGCATCGCGGAGCCGAGTGTAGGGCCGCCACCGTGCCCGCCCGGTGACGACACGCAATCAGTCGGCACGACCCCGGTACGGCTCCCGAAACGAGGTCTGCTCGGCGTTGAAGACGAGGTCGATGTCCCCGATGGGCCCGTTGCGGTTCTTGGCGACCAGCAGTTTGGTCTCGCTGGCGTCCCGCTCGCGGTCATGCATGCCGGGGCGGAAGAGGAACAGCACCACGTCGGCATCCTGCTCGATGGACCCTGAGTCGCGCAGGTCGCTCAGCTGTGGGGTGCGGTCCTGGCGGCGCTCGCTCTCGCGCGAGAGTTGCGACAGCGCCAGCACCGGAAGCTGCAGCTCCTTGGCGATCCCCTTGAGCCCGGCCGAGATGTCCGACACCTCCTGCACGCGCGACTCCTGGCGACCGCCATGCATCAGCTGCAGGTAGTCGACGATGATCAGCTTGATGGCGTGCTGCGCCTTCATCCGCCGCGCCCGCGCCCGCAGCTGGGCGATGGAGAGCCCCGGGGTGTCGTCGATCCAGATGTCGGCGCGGTGGAGCTTGTCGAGCGCCTTGGCGATCTTCTGAAAGTCCTCGGGCCGCGCCTGGCCGGTGCGCAGCAGGAACGAGTCCACCCGCGCTTCGCTGCACAGCAGGCGCTGGACGAGCGCCTCGCGCGACATCTCCAGCGAGAAGATCACCGTCGGCTCCTCGGCGAGCACGGCGGCGTTGCGCGCGATGTTCAGCGCCAACGAGGTCTTGCCCACTGACGGGCGGGCTGCGAGGATGACCAGCTCGCCCGGCTGCAGGCCCTGGGTCTTCTTGTCGAGATCGTTGAAGTTGGTCGCGACGCCGGTGATGATCCTGCGCTCGCCGAGCGCCTGCTCCAGCTGCGACCACGTGTCGTGGAGCAGGGGGGCGATGTGAACGGCGTCGTCGCTGCGGCGCTGCTGGGCGACGGCGAAGACGCGCTGCTCCGCCAGGTCGGTGGCCTGGTCGGCGCGCAGCGTTTCGTCGAGGCCGAGGTCGGCGATCTCCTGACCCACGCGGACCAGCCGGCGCCGGGTGGAGTGCTCGATGACGATGTCGGCGTAGTGGCGCACGCTGGCCGCCGTCGGCACGGCATTGCTGAGGTCGCTCAGATAGTCGATGCCGCCGCTGCGCGCGAGCGCCTGCTGGCGGTCGAGCTGGCTGCGCAGGGTGATGACGTCGATGGCCTCGCCTCGGTCGTTGAGCTCCACACAGGCGCGGAAGATCGACTGATGGCGCTCCTCGTAGAAGTCCTCGGCGAGGAGGATGTCGCGCACGGCGGCGACAGCGTTCTGGTCGAGCATGAGCGCTCCCAGGACCGACTGCTCGGCCTCGTGGTCGTGGGGCAGGATCCGCGCGGCGCTGGCTGCGGAGGGGCTCCCCAGCAGGGTCATGGGGTGGGCGACGGCGCCCGCGCGCTCACTGCGCGGCGACCACCACGTGCAGAGTGGCGACCACCTCGGGGTGCAGGCTCACCACCACCTCGTGCGGTCCCAGCGAGCGGATCGGCGGCTCCACCTCGACCTTGCGTTTGTCGATCTCGATGCCCGACTCGCGCTTGAGCTGCTGGGCGATGTCGGCGTTGGTGACCGATCCGAAGAGCCGGCCGCCCTCGCCCGCCTTGCTGTACAGGGTCACGGTGATGCGCTGCAGCCGCTTCGCAGTGGCGCGCGCCTCGGTGAGGGCCTTCTCGACGCGCCGGCGGGTGGCCTCCTCGCGGTGGCGGATCTGTTCGACGACGGCGTCGTCGGCGACGATGGCCAGCTTCTTGGGAAAGAGGTAGTTGCGCGCGTACCCGGGCGACACCTCCTTGACGTCGCCGGCCTTCGCCGAGCCCTCGACCTCCTTGACGAAAAGGACCTTCACCCGTGCACTCCCTGATCGGCTGCGGCTGCATCGGCGGTGCTGCCCGCCGCGTCCGGCTCGGTCGACGGGATGCGTCCGCCGAAGTGCCGGGAGATCGCCGTCGCCACCCGCCGTCCCGAGGCCACGTCGAGGTCGAAGCGGCTGCGCCGCTGCGCGATGAGCAGCTCCTGGGAGGCGACCAGTTCGGCGTCGGCGGTGACGATGAACAGGTGGGTGGCGAGCAGGGTGAGTGCGAGGACGTTGAGCTCGCCCACCACCGGGATCCACTCGGGGATGTCGATGAAGGGCGTGACGATCAGCCCCAGAGCCGCGCCCAGCGCCATCTTGTTGACGAGAGGGACGCGCGGATCGTAGGCCAGGCAGTAGGCCAGCTTGAGGTTGCGCGGCAGCTCCAGCAGGAGCTGTTTGAGCATGCGCAAGCGGCCGGCCATGGAACCGCGGATTGTAGCCCGCGGCCGGCGCCGCCCCGGCTCCGTTTGGGCCGGTGGAGAGCAGGGGCAGTCGTCACGCGGGCCGGGTCAGATCGGGGCGCTCGGCCTCGAGCAGCCGCCAGGCCGCCTCGGGGTCGGTGGCGTCGAGACGCGCGTCGAGGACGGCGTCGATGAGCAGCTGCTGCGCCTCACGGATCCAGCGCCCCGGACCGCGTCCGGCGCGCCGCTGCAGCTCATCGCCGTCGAGCGGGGAGCGCAGCGCGCTGACGGCGCCGTCGCTGTCGAGCCGTTCCATGCGCGCCTGCAGCTCGTCGAGCTCGGCCATGGTGGGATAGCTGGAGGCAGCCGTATCGGCCCGGGCCAGGTCGATGAGCCGCCCGCGCAGCGGGCCGGCCGCGCGGATGAGCCGGCGCACCGCGGCGTCGCCGGTGGCGCCGGGGTCGTACGAGATCGGCCGCAGGTGGAGGCGCACGAGGGTGGCGACGTCGCGGGTCTCGTCGTTGGAGAAGCGCAGCCGTTCCAAGATCGTCTCCGCCATCGCCGCGCCCACCACGGGGTGATCGTGGAAGGTGTGCCGGCCGCGCTCGTCCAGCGCGTGACACGGGGGCTTGCCGACGTCGTGGAGCAGCGCCGCCAGGCGGGTGACGAGGTCCGGGGGGGCCGCCTCCACGGCGCGCAGCGTGTGCTCGTAGACGTCGTAGCAGTGATACCCGCTCTGCTCCACCCCGTGCATCGCGACGATCTCGGGGAGGATGCGCTCCAGCAACCCTGCGCCGTCGAGCACGGAAAGCCCCGCGTGAGGATGCGCGCCGACCAGCAGGCGCTGCAGCTCGCCGCGGACGCGCTCGATGCTGAGGATGGCCGTTCGCGAGGCGCCCTCGCGCATCGCCTCCAGCATGCCGGGGGCGAGGGTGAAACCGAGTTGGGCGGTGAACCGGGCGGCGCGGTAGATGCGCAACGGGTCCTCGGCGAAGGTCGTGAGGGGATCGAGCGGGGTGCGCAGCACGCCGGCGGCGAGGTCGTCGAGGCCGCGGCCCGTGCGGTCGATGACCGCACCTTCCAGGGTCTGGGCCAGGGTGTTGACGGTGAAGTCGCGCCGCCACAGGTCCTCGTCGAGGGTGCCGGGGCGCACCGAGGGGCGCCGCGACGACGGGTCGTAGCTCTCGCCCCGCGCGAGCACCGCCTCCACCACCCAGCCATCCCCGCGCACCTGGCCGGTGCCGAAGCGCTCGAAGAGTTGTGGCCGGCTCCAGCCAAAACGGGCGCTCAGAGCACTCAGGAGAAGGGACTGACCGTCGGGCCCGCCCCCGACGATGAGCACGTCGAGGTCCTTGGCGTCGAGGCCCAGCAGGCGATCGCGGACGAAGCCGCCGACGAGGTAGGCCTCGATGCCATTGGCCCGGGCGATCGCGGCCAGGCCATCGAGGATGTCCTCGAGGGAGGCCGGGCGCGGCGCGGGGTGGACGCTGGCCATCGGCGCGGAGTCTGCCGCCCGGCTCGGGCCCGGCGCGTCCGCGTGCCGGCTCAGCCGCTGGCCGCCAGCCGCGCCAGCACGCCGTGCGGAGCCGCCTCGGCGGCCTCGGTGCGGCCCGCGGGGCGGCGCAGCAGGGCCAGCGCCAGCACCATCGCCACCCCCGCGCTGATCGCCGCGCCGAGGAAGATGGCGTGGAGCTCGTCGATGACCGCCGCGGTCTGCAGGGCGTCGTAGGCGGGGCAGTTCGTCGGTGTCTTCGGGCAGAGGGTGTTGGGCGAGGGGATGTGGCTGGCGGCGGCGTAGAAGCGGCGCAGCCCGATGGCGGTGAGCAGGGACAGGCCGACGAGCATGCCCACCATGCGCGCCACCACCACCAGGGCCGAGGCCACGCCGTGGAGCGAGGCACGCACGGCGCCGAGAACTGCGGCGTTGACCGGGGCGATCGCCAGACCGAAGCCGAGGCCGCAGACGAACAGCGCCACGTCCGCGCCCCCCACCGGCAGGGGCACCCCGAGGAGGGCTCCACGAGCGCCCAGGGCCCCGGTGTCCCAGCGCGCCATGAGCACGAACGTCACCGCGCACAGCAGCATGCCCAAAGCGACGGTGAGCCGGTAGCCGAGGCGCTCACAGATCAGGCCGCCGAGCACAGCCCCGATGGGGACGGCGACGAGGAGGCGGAGCAGCTCGAGCGCCGCGTCCACCTGGGAGTGGGGGGCGACTGTGGAGCGGGCGAAGATGGGGATGTCGACCAGCGCCGCCATCAGCGCCGCCCCCACCGCCAGGTTGACCAGGAGCGAGCCCCAGGCGGCGCGGTCGCTCATCCCACGGAAGTCGATCAGCGGTTCGTGGCTGCGCAGCTCGTGCACCACGAATGCCGCGGCGAGCACGGCGCCGAGCGGCAGCGTGATCACCCCGTTGGCGGCCACCACGTGGGCGGAGGGATCGGCGGCTGCGAACGCGAGGATGACGCAGGCCAGCACCCCACCCAGCAGCCCGGCCCCGAGCCAGTCGACAGCCGCGACCAGCTCGGGAAGGCGCTGCAGGCGCAGCAGCGGACGCACTCCCAGGGGAGCGGTCAGCCACCACAACATCGCCGCGACCAGCGCGCCGGCCGCCAGCAGGGCCAGCGGAGTGGTGAGCTGGCTGCTCCCGACCACCGGCAGGTAGAGCTGGCCCCAGGTCTCGCTGTCGGTGAGGGTCGTGGGTTGCGCCAGGGCCAGCGCGAGGGCGGCGGCGGCCACCAGGAGCAGGGCCACACCCACCAGGTCGGGCCAGCCCCGCCGCGAGGGCCCGGTCTCGCCCAGCCCGCCTCGGGCGCTCAGATGAAAGCCCACGCCCAGCAGCGCCGCCACGGGGAGGTTCAGCCAGAAGATGGTCCGCCAGCCGCTCAGGGCCACGATCCCGGCGCCGTACAGGGGGCCGAGCACACTGCCCAACTCCTGCACCGCCCCCACAGCGCCGAGCGGTACCCCGCGCCGCCCCGGCGGCCAGAGGTCGGCGACGATGGCCAGGGTGACCGGCACCAGACCGCCCCCGCCGAGCCCCTGCAGCGTGCGGCCGACGACGACCACGGTCAGATCCTGGGCGCAGGCCGTGATCATCGAACCGGTGGCGAAGACCGCCAGGCAGGCGACGAAGACCGGGCGCCGGCCGTAGAGGTCGGAGAGCCGACCCAGCAGCGGCAGGACGACCACGTAGCCCAGCAGGAAGCCGCTGATGATCGGCGTGGCCTTCTGGAGTTGATCGATGTCGACGCCGACGTCGGCCATGATCGCGGTGAGCGCCAGCACCACCACGTAGGTGTCGGCGGCCGCGAGCAGCACGGCGAGCGAGGCCAGCCCCAGGGTCACGCGGGCCCGCGCTGTGGGGGCGGCGCTCATGCCCGGAGCGTACTAAGCCGGAGGCGTGATCGTGACGCTGGCGTTGTAGTTGGTGAGGATCAGCGTGTAGGTGCTGTTGGTGCCCTTGACGAAGAAGGGACCGGTGAGCACGACGCGGCGCACCTGCCCGTTGTCGACGCTGATGCCCACCTCGCCGTCGACGGGGACGGAGGTGTCGGCGCTGGTGAGCAGGGCCCCCACCAGGTCGCCGGGCAGGGTGACTTTGATCTCGTCGAGAAGCTCGCCCTTGTAGCGGTCCCGGCCGGCGTAGGTGGCGGTCTTGTAGGCGGAGAACAGGCTGCTCAACCCGGTGTCGGGATTGAGCAGCTTGCCCGGGTCCGCCAGGCCGTATTTGCTCGGGTCGGTCTTGTCCCAGGAGCCCGTGAACGGGAGCTGGACATAGAAGGCGCCCGACGTGCTCACCACGCTGATGGTGATCGTGCCGATGTTGAAGTAGACGTCGAAGGTCCCCGAGAACTTGTCGGGCCGCGCGGCGTCGCCGTCGCCGCCCTTGAGGTAGACCGACCCCCCGGAGGCGTTCTGGCTGCTGAGAGAGAAGTGCAGCGACGAGGCCGTGTCGACGGTGTGCTTGGCGGCCGCCAGCATGGCCGCGGCGTTGACGCTCGAGCTGCTCGACCCGCCGCCGCCGCACGCTGCGACCATGGTCAGGCCCGCGACCAGCAGCGCCAGGCGGCTGGCCCGCGAACGCCTTTCGGCGCCCGACCGTCCAGAGGAGAACATCGCCGGGACGATACCGCCTGTCCGCTAGTCCGCCGTCACTGCACTTCGGTGCTGAGCAGGGGCACCGCCTGGGCCGCCAGGGTGGTGACCGCGCCGGTGGGGTCGCTCACCGCGGCGGCGGGCAGGCTGAGATAGAACCAGTGGCCGCCCGCCAGCAGGAAGACTCCCGGTACCCCAGCGTGGCTGAGCAGCGCCGCCTGGGCGCCGCTGATGCTCAGGACGGTGGCCCCGCCGTCCGCCTGGAGAGCGGCCGCGACCTGGGCGCCGGTGCTGCCGAGCGGGAGCAGTTGCTGCGAGCGGTCCTGGAGGACGAGGACGGAGCTGCCGTCGCCCGCGCGGTAGTCGCATTCGGTGGCGGTGCCGTCCTGGGCCACCGAGCTGACGACGTCGATTCCTGTCGCCGCGCGGATCGCCTCGGCGGTGAGCACGTCGCAGAGCAGGGCGCCCGGAACCGGCTGGACCCCAGCCACCCCCACACCCCCCGCGGGGGCGGCGGTGACCAGCCCGCTCACGCCCCCGGTCGGGGGCGCTGTCGCCGTCGCGCCGCCGCCGCCGCCGCTCCCTGCGCAGCCCGCCGCAGCCGCCAGCAGCACAGCGGCTGCGGCCCAGCGACCCGCCGCAGCCGCGCACCGGTGGACGACGAGCATGAGCATCGACGGCCTCCTAGCCGGCGGTGGGCTGTTTGCGGCCCATGAGCGGGATACCGTAGGGCTCCAGCTGCTGGCCGACGCTGTTGGCGAAGAGGTCGCTGAGCTTCTCCACGGTCCAGCCTCCCTCCTCGAACGCCACCGACCGCTCGTGGGGATGGGCGAACAGGGCGAGTCGGTCGCCACCCAGGAAGATGGCCTGGCCGGTGATTGTGGCCGCGGCGTCGCTGGCCAGGAAGACGACCAGCGGGGCGACGTCGTCGGGCGTGCCCAGGCCCATGCCCATGCGCAGCGACGCGGGGACGGGCTCGCCGCGCTCCGCCGCCTCGACCACCTGCGCCATCCCCGGGATCGTCGCCACCATACGGGTCAGGGCGTTCGGGACCACCGCGTTGGCGGTGATCCCGTGGCGCTCCAGCTCCAGCGCCCAGGTGCGCACCATGGCGGCGATGCCCGCCTTGGCGGCGGAATACGCGGTCTGGCCAAGGTTGCCGTACTGCCCCGCGACACTGGAGATCGCCACGATGCGACCGCCCCGGGGACCGGTCTCACCGGCGGCGTCGTTCTGGGCGCGAAACTGCCGGACGGCGGCGCGCACGCAGGTGAAGGTCCCGCGCAAGTGGGTCTCGACGACCAGGTCGAAGTCCTCGTCCTCGAGCCTCCAGACCATCTTGTCGCGCAGCACGCCGGCGTTGGTGCACATGATGTCGAGGCGCCCGAAGGCCTCGACGGCGCGCCCCACGAGGCCGTCGGCGGCGGCGCTCGGGCCTACCGCCACGACCTCGGCCACCGCCCGCCCGCCCGCGGCAGTGATCTCGTCCACCACGGCGCCGGCCACAGCGCCGTCGACGTCGTTGACGACCACGGCGGCTCCGTGGGCAGCCAGTGCCCTGGCATAGGCGCGGCCCAGGCCGCGTCCGCTGCCGGTGACCACGGCGACCTTGCCGTCGAGGGAGATGGTCATTGGCGTCTCGCGTGGGGACTGATGGAAGCGCATGCAAGTGTGCCGCGCGCGGCCGCCGGCCCGCCCCGCCGCTCGCTCAGGGGGTTACCCCGAGTGGCCGCCGCAGGCGCCGCACGTCGCCGTCGCGCAGCGTCAGCCCGTCCGCGTCGAGCCGTTCCAGGAGGGGGAGCATGACCCGCCGGGTGGCGCCGACAGCGTCGCGCAGCGCCGCCACGGTGGCGCTGGTGTGGGCGGCGAGATGCGCCTCGACGCGCCGGCGCGCCAGCCCATACGCCTCGGCCGAGATGACCACCTCGGCGGAGAGCCGCACGGCCTTGTCCTCAGCAATCAGCAGCCGCAGCAGGCCCGGAGTGAGGCCCGCGGCCCGCAGCTCGCCGGTCGACGGGGCATCGAAGCCCCGGGCGGACAGCAGATCGGCCACGGCCTCAGCGCTCGACCTGCTGCTGGCATCGACGCGCACCCCCAGGCCGGGGAGCGCCACCACCGCCCCGTGCTCCTCGAGCCGGCCTTCGGCAACCAGGCGATGGGCGACGTCGGCGCCCAGCGTCGCGGTCAGCCGCAGCCGGGTCCGCCACTCCTCGCGGGGCATCCCCGGGCTCAGGGGGTCAGCCTGATGGTGGGCGGTGAGGAGCCGGGTCGACGAGGCGGCCAGCTCGTCCCAGCGGGCCGGGGCGATCCAGCGCCGCCCCAGCTGGAGCGCGTGGGGGCCCATCTTGCGCAGCGCCCGTTCGCAGAGGGCGGTCCCCATGCCGCCCAGGCAAGCCAACGTGGCCGCCTCGGCGCCCAGGCGCTGGTCGCGGAGCACCAGGGCGACCAGCTCGGCCGGGCCGGCGTCCCGCCGCTCCGCCAGCGCGGCGCCGACCGTGGCGTCGTGGCGGCGATGACGGCGCGGGGCGACGTCGAGGACGGCGCCGCCGCCGACTGTCGCCGCCGGAGTGGGCCGGCGCAGCACCACCCGATCGCCGGGGGCGCCCGGGAGCGCGGCGCCCAGGCCCAGCTGGGCGAACCCGGTCTGCCCGGGGGCCAGCTCGGCGCTCTCGAGCAGCCAGACCCGGGCGGTGGTCTCGGTGGTACCGAGGTGCAGGTGCAGCTCGGTACCGTGCCGGATGGGCACGGGGCTG